>JAZQDP010000224.1:0-1610 GCA_045546875.1 Thermoguttaceae bacterium
CGCCCAAATATATATAGTGTTTGTTGTTGCTTGGAGTTGGTTGTCGATAAAGGCGATTTTCCCCTCTTCTTCGTACTGAGAACCGTTAGCAAGTTGAATTTTAATTTTGGCGTTTGCCTTCAAATTTTCTAATGTGCCAAAGAGGGTTACAAAGTCTCGCTCGGACATGGAGAATCGGAAGTAAATGGGGTCCATTTGTACAATCGTAACCAACGGACCGCTGGCGGGCGTGATGTAGTTGCCTAAAGTATGATTTACTCGACCGGCGCGACCGGTGATTTCAGAGTGAATCGTGCAGTGTGACAGGTCGTCTTCGACAATCTTGATATCCGCTTCGGCGGCTTGCAACTCAGCTTCAGCGCTTTTTATCTGAGCTTCACTGGCTTTATATTCCGCCGTTTGACCTTCAAGCAAACTCTTGGAGTTTTCCATCGTGTCTTTAGCGACGACGCTGCCATTTTCGTACAGTTCTTTATTACGTTCATAGTTGTTTTGAGCGTAACGAAGCCGAGCGCTAACCTGCAGCTGCTGCGCCTTGAGAGACTCGATTTTTGCTTTGATAGATTCTATTTTTGCCTTGGATGCTTCCAAAGTCGCCTGATAACGAATTTTTTCAATTTCAAACAGAACTGCGCCTTTTTCAACCAGGTCGCCTTCTTTGAACGGCTGTTCTTCAATGTTGCCGGAAACGCGCGCCAGAGTTACAAACTTCTCAATCGGCTCAAAAGTCCCGACGTATTTTTTCAGAATGACGGGTTTTCGTTCCATAATTTTTGTAACGACGACTTGTGGCGGCGCTTGCTCCGTCGCGGCGGCTGGAGCGCCTTTTCCTGCTGGAGCGCCTGGTTTAGGGGCGCCAGCTTTTGCTGGGCTGGGAGCGGCAGATGCGCTTTTATCTGCCGCGGTCGCCTGCTTGGAACCTGTAAATGTGCCGTATAAGCACACGACAGCTATCAAACCAATAATCAGAATCAAACTGATAATACGTTTCACTGGATTTTATCTCCTCATATACGGATTATGTAAACTTCGCATTTTCCCTTACCAGAGGGATTGCTACTTTAACTAACATTTTTATATTATACAATAACTCAATTACTTGTCAAGACGTAATAGTTAATTTTTTTAAGAATTTTTGCGGCGAAGGCAATTCAGACGCCCTTGACAAAAATAAAAATAATGTATAATAGGACGATACTTAGAACATACGGATGAATGGCCGAGTGGTCGAAGGCGACGGTCTTGAAAACCGTTGTAGGTTTTTCCTACCGGGGGTTCGAGTCCCTCTTCATCCGCTTATAAATGAATAGAGTCCAAAAATATTTAAGAGTTGAGGTTATAGCCTCAACTCTTTTTTTGTGCGTGGTTACTGGCAAAGAGGGGAGAAAACGCTTCCGGGGGCGCGGACAATGTCCGCATTTCTTTTTCTTAGCGGATAATATCCGCCTCCCCGGAGAGTCAAGTCGTAGCCCGAGCCGGGCTACATTCAAGGAAGATTATCGGCTATGCAATAAATCGTTCTACCCTTCTAACAAAGCGAAATTCCGTTCGCTTTGCGAACTCCATTACCGCCTTCCAATCCACTTGCACCCCAGAAACGGACGGGTCCC
>JAZQDP010000225.1:0-2894 GCA_045546875.1 Thermoguttaceae bacterium
GCATCGTTGATTCGCACCAGCGAGCATTTTTCAAGAATGCGTTCAGGCGCTCCTTTGATATGACAGTACAGGCACGATTCTTCCTGTTCGCCGACTGCGGCTTCTTTTACAAGAACCATGCTCATTTTTCGTTCGGAGTTATGTCCCAGTTCTCCAATCCGATTAGAGGCGCTTCTAAGGGTGAGGTAATCAAATCCGTATGAATCAAACAGGGCCAATAAGGCGCATTCTGTTGAATTACCGATACGTTTGACGTCAGTCTTGCCGGCAGAATTGAATCGTTCGAGGTTTGCTTCGCTATTGATGGAGACGGAATTAACCAAATCGAGCCAGACTGGCGTTTTGGTTAATTGCGAGAATTCGCTTGGAGAATAGGATTTACCGTTCGCCCAAAACCAGACGGGCTGCATTTTATTTTGAGTTAGAGTTCCGGTTTTATCTGAACATATTACTGTTGCACAGCCAATTGTTTCTGACGCCACCAATTTTCGAACCAAACAGTTTTGACTTGCCATTTTGAGCATGTTCATTGCCAGCGACACGGTTACCATCATCGGCAATCCTTCAGGGACGGCAACGACAATAATTGTTACTGCTACAACAAAAGCCGTTAAAATCTGTTGAAGCAAAATAATAGCCTTTTCATCATAGACGTCATAAAATCCCCACGCGCTTACTCCGACGGCGTATGTAACTACAATCATTGGGATAGTAGCGCACAACTGTGCAAACCAACTATTGAGTTCCAAGTCCATCGATGAAAAAAATGGTCGCAGCGCCAATCTCATTAACAGGAACCCAAAGACAACGGAAACGCCCACTAAAATCCATTCAAGATTAGTTTTTTCAACAAACATAGATGTGGCATCGCTGCTTAAAAGCGTTTTAAGCGCCATGCAGGTAAATATTGCCAGCGCCCCTGAAACGCCCAAAACGCTAATCTGTTTTGCTAATCGAGAAAGTTTCTCAACCAGTGGAGTAACAGACTTTGTTTCATCGTCAACTAAATTAGCCGCAATTTTCCCCATTTGCGTGGAGTCGCCAACTTTAATAGCGATCATAACGCCATGCCCATCGTTAACCATCGTCCCGCGAAACAGTCGACAGGATTCGTCTTCGTTATCGAGCGAGTTATCGTCTAAAACCAAAGTCGATTCTGCTGTAGAGCGATTTACAGACGTTTTCCGAACAGGAGCAGATTCGCCGGTAAGTAGCGATTGGTCGATTAATATCCCAGGGCTGTCTAACAGAATTCCGTCAGCGGGGACTTTATCGCCCATGTCAAGGATAATCAGGTCGCCCGCAACCACAGAACCGATGTGCGTGGTAGTAATTTGACCGTTCCGCAACACTTTAACTGGAATGTCGTCTTTTACCTTATTGAGCGCCTCGAATTCTCCTTCTGATTTGCGTTCGCTAAAATAACCAACGGCAATTGCCAGGAACACTGCAACGAAGATGCCAATGGTTTCTGTAAAATGCACGTCAGGATTGTTAAGCGCGTATTTTTCAATTGCCGTCATTGTGAGCGAGATAATCGCGGACGCCAAAAGAATGATAATGGTCGGATCTTCAAACTTTCTTAACAGTTCAACCCACCACGCTGTTCGTTTGGGCGGCGATAAAAGGTTCGAGCCAAATTGCTTGCGCTGACTGACAACATTGTCATCTGTTAAACCGGTTTGCGTGTCAACTGTAAGGTTGCCGTATTGAATTTTATTGTATAACATGTGGGCGATATGGTCTAAATGTTAATGTGATTGAACTGCTATAAAGATTTGTCCATTATTGATGAATGATCAAATCTTTGAGGTAAGCAGTATTGTATTCTGAAACTATACATCTATTATAGCGAAGATACGATTTTTGGGAAGGGCGGTTTAAGGAAAGGCAAAAGTTCTACTGCTCTGGGGAATTTACGATAATGATTTGTGCAAGGATATTCGCACAAACCATTAGATTTCTTTTTTATCCGGTCTTTACAAATAAATGTTTATCGATATAATAATCAGTAGATATATGTCAAGAGTTGATTTCAGAGAATCAATTTGCATTGACTGTTATAGTTGACTCTCATTTAAGCATTTATTATTACAATCATGGATTCAAAACCTTTAAAATTTTTTGAAGACTTGCTCTCAACGCCCAGTCCGTCTGGATACGAACAGCCTATACAGGACGTTATTCGCAAGTACGCCAAATCGTTTGCCGACACTGTAACCACCGATTACCACGGTAACGTCATTGCAGCTAAAAATCCAGACGCTCCGCTTCGCGTTATGCTGGCAGGGCATTGCGACCAAATCGGTTTGTCCGTTCAGTACATTGATGATCAAGGCTTCTTGTACGTCATTCCGGTTGGCGGCTGGGACATTGTCGTTCTGGTCGGTCAGCGTGTTATTGTTTGGACAAAATCCGGTCCGGTTAACGGCGTTATCGGTCGTAAACCGATTCATTTACTCAGCCCGGACGAAAGAAAGAAAGTTCCGGAAATTACGGATCTTTGGGTTGACATCGGCGCGAAAAACAAAGAAGAAGCTGAAAAGCTTGTCTGCGTCGGCGACGCCATTACAGTTGAATTAGGGCATCGTATGTTGGGCAATAACTTCATTACTGGTCCAGCTATGGATGACAAGTCCGGCGCATGGGTCGTTATGGAAGCCTTGCGCCGTGCGGATTCCAAAAAGCTCAAGTGCGCGGTGTTTTCCGTCGCAACGGTTCAGGAAGAAGTCGGTCTGCGCGGAGCCATGTCCAGCGCCTACGATGTCAATCCCGACATTGGCATTGCTGTAGACGTTACGTTTTCAACGGATTGCCCAACGATCGATAAAAAATCGCACGGAGACATCGCGCTTGGCGCTGGTCCGGTTATTACTCGCGGTCCTAACATGAAC
>JAZQDP010000226.1:0-5111 GCA_045546875.1 Thermoguttaceae bacterium
GGCGAATGATTGTAAAGCCCCACGCTCTAGTCCGCAAAGTTCGCGAAGTTTTAAAAATTTCTTTGCGATCTTTGCGTTCTTTGCGGCTTAAAAAAAGAAAGCGGCGCCAAGGCGCCGCACTCCACATCTTTCGTAGCTCACTCCGCGTCTCCGCGTGAGGAATTTTCCGGGCTGAACAAAGTGCAATTGGTAAATCAAAGCGACCAACGGGAGCGGCTATAATACGTTTCGCGCGGCAGCGCGGACCGGGAGCGGCGCCTCGCCGCCGGATAATATCAGCTTCCCAGAAACGTTATCTTCACACCCGGGAACTAACATTCCCGGCTCGCCTAGCTCGCGCCCCCCTCATCTAAAAGCTGCCACATCTATCACATCTTGCCTATTTTAAAAGAAGTTCTATAAATTTCTTAAAAATTCTTTAAAATTTCATTGACTAAACAAAAATATAGATTACAATAGTATATGGTATGATTTGTACCGATATATTTTTTTGCATTATTCCCTATATTTTGCTTTCTTTTTGGAAGGAAGAACAATGTCAAATACACGATTGTCCATTGTCAATTTTTCAATTGCCGCCTTGTTGACGGCGGCGCTGACGCTATGCACAACGCAGGCGAAAGCGGACGTCCTCGCGTTCTGGAACTTTAACAACGGAACGACGGACTCGGTTGCCGGCGAAACGCTCAGCGCCGTAGACGCGACCATTACCGACGGCAAACTGACGGCAACCAACGGCTATCTTGCCGGGACGGGCGCCAACGGCGGAGTTGCCAATTTTACTCTCCCCACGGGAAATTCAAATTACACGCTTTCCGCATTTCTGACAACGTCCCATACGGCTAAAGTTGGAATTATCAGCTGGGGAACGAATTCAGTCGGCAAATGCAATGCTTTTAGAACCATGGACGGTAACAACGGCTTGGACAGCTACTGGTGGGGAAACGACCTGGAAATCGCCGGCTATCCTACCGTTAGCAGCGGCGTAGAAAATCACGTTGCTACTACTGCCGTCGGTAATACGCATTATATATATCTTAACGGTCAGTTGATTGGTTCAAAAGCGACGGGCGCCCGATCAGAATCCAACCAGAATTTCCGCATCGGGAAAACAATTCTGGATGACGAGCGCCTCAACGGCTCTTTAGACAACGTCTCCATTTATAACAACGCGATAGATCATCTTGATATTATCAACATTGCCTCTTCCCGCTATAATGGAATGACAAACTGGTGGAAGACTGGCGATACGTTCGATCGCATTAGCGGCGTTAATATCTCTTCCGGCGCGACGGGAACGACCGTCTTACAAGGCGATACGGGTACGATGGTATTCAATCGCGCGTTGTCAGACAACGAAAAAGCCTATTATACCGGGCAGCTTTCTTCGGCTCATACTTATATTGAAAACGACCTGGCTGGTTCTCAAGCAACCAGTACGACTTGGCTTAACAACGGCGGAACGTATGCTCTGTCCGACGCGTCAACAACCCCGTTGGGAATCTACGTTGGCGGCAACACCAATTCTACAACGCTTACAGCCAACAGCGCTGATTTAAACAACGTCAATAAAACCGTCGTCTTGGGTGGAGGCGTTTTAAGCCTGACGGATTCTGGCGATATTAACTTCACGCCCTCTGCTACAACGCATGTAACAATCGACGGCGGAACGTTGCTCAATTCCGGCTCAGGAACGATGACGGTCAATCTTTCCGGCACGGAACTGATCGGCAAGATTCAGTCCGATTCCAATGTAACGCTCAACGTTGCAGACGAAGCTCGATTCACCGGTTCTTTTGCCGGCGCTGGAACGTTTACCAAAACCGGGGCGGGTACGCTCGTTCAGTCTGCCGCGAACCAGTTTGCGGGAACGACAAACGTGGCTCAGGGAACGTATGCAATTACCGGAACAGGCTCTATTAACGGAACTGTCAATGTAGAAAACGGCGCAAAATTGCTTTACGATAACACAATTCCTCGAACTGCGTCCAACTTAACCATCAACGTCAACGAAGGCGGCACGGTTGAATTTGACGTCAGTTTGAAAGAACGCTCTGGCAACACTTCTCTTTCAAACGGAAAACAGGTAACCTTTACCGGGGACGGAACGTGGGTTAAATCCGGCGAGGGAGAATTGTGGTGTCAATCCGCAAATTCTCAGCCGGTTAAGTTTGCCTTGTCGTCCAAGGCTAAAATGGTTGTTGAAGAAGGTACATTTTACAACGGCGGTTGGCAAAATCAAAACTGGGCTGACAACTATGCAGAACTGGTTATTAAAGCCAATGGCGCAGTAGACGTCTGGGACGGAACCAAGATGCAAGTAGGCGGCTTGACGGGCAAAAAAGGCGCTCAGATTACCTCGACGGGCAACTCCAGCGCACGGGGAATGACCTTTGGCGCCGGCACAACTGCGGATCAAACGTTTACTTATAATGGAACGATCATTTGCCAATACACGGCGCCTATTACCAAAACCGGCGACGGAACCCAAATCCTCAACGGCGACATTACAAACGCTAACATTCAAGTTAATGGCGGTACGTTGGTCTTTGGCGCTTCTGGGGAATCCATGACCATTAAACCGACGTCAACCATTGCCGCTAACGGCGGAACGGTTCGCATTGACGGAGACGTCTCTTTTGAAGATGCCAGTAGTTATACTACAGTTTCCGGCGCTTGGACTGGAAACGGAAGTTTAACTCTTAACGGTGGATATATTCGCATCGGCGGCACGTTTGATTTCACAAACGGCATCAACCTCAACGGCGGCGTTATTCTCAATAATAACAATGACCCTGACCTAAAAGCGGATTTGACGGTTGTCAAAGATGGCAGCCGCGTTCAGGCAGGGTGGAGCAAAACGCTTATATTGTCCGGCGCGTTAAAGGGAGACGCCTCTTTAACCGTCAGCGCCGATTCCGGCTATGTCCGCTTTGAAGGCGACGGGAGCCAATATAACGGCTCTATTCTGGTTCAAGGCTACATGAGAATTGGCGCATACGAAACTGATACCACCGATGCGTCTGCGTTTATTGGCGCTCAGCCGTTGCAGCTCAACGGCGGCGTGATTCAGAATAACAAAAATTATATTACGGTTCCAAACGACTTAAACGTTCTTTCGGAAACGGCATTGAAATCTGGCTGGGAAAAAGACTCAACTTATACTGGCAATATTACCGGCTCCGGGAAGATAAAGGTCAACACGGATTCTGGTTGGGTTATTATGAAAACCACGTCTGACGGCACCTTTACCGGCGGCGTTCAAACCGACAGCGGTTCATCTACAGGAAATATGCGTTTGGGAGTAGAACAGCCCTTTGGTCCCAATGCGGGAGTTGGGTATTTTTACGGTCAGTTGGATATGAACGGCTTTAGCCAGATATTCAAGGGCTTGTCAACCGACGGGTCGAAAGGCAACATCTTTAACAATACAGATTCCCGTTCAACGCTGACATTGGATATTACATCGCAAAACAATACGTATAACGGCATTATTGCTGGCAATATTGAGGTAATCATCAATTCAGACGGCGAAGGAACTCAAACGTTTACCCATAACGGAAGTTCGTATACCGGCAACTTGGTTATCAATGGCGGCAAGGTGATTGCGAACGCTTCCTGGAATAACGGCAATAAGACATCGCCTTTGGGTAAACTGCAAGCGGGAAGAACCGTTACAGTAAACAAGGGCGCGGAACTCGTTCTTGCCAGGCAGGACGTTCTCGCCAACGCCAGTACAAACTCGCTGGTTCAGATTATCCTTGACGGCGGAAAACTGTCAAACTCTGGAACGGTTTATAATAACTTGGCAAACATGATTTTCAAAAACGGCGCTCAGATGTACGCCTCTGACGGTAACGCGACTTGGTTGGGATACAAGCTCTCCAATACGGTTTCCGTACTTCGTACAGACGCCGCCGCTGACCCGGTTGTCCTCTCTGCGGATATGACCAAAGAAAAGGCAACGTACAGTTTCGGCCACGGAACGAGCTTGTATATTGAAGACGTTACGAGCAAATCGGCAGACGAACTTGACACGCTGGCTGACCTGATTATTTCCGCAAAGATTACCAACCCCAACGAAGAATCGAATAGAACGTTCTATAAAGACGGCGTTGGTACGATGGAGTTTACCGCAAACAACACGTTTAATGGAACGGTTGGCATTCGAGAAGGCGTTTTGCGCTTGTCAGGAGAAGGATCCCTCGGAACTGCAACCGTTGCAATCAGCGACGGCGCAACGTTGGAATTTGCCGTTGACGACGAAAAACGGTTTAATAACACCGTTACCGGGTCAGGAAATCTTCTCAAAACGGGAGATGGAACGCTGTACCTCAACGGGACAAGCGCCAATCCGATTACCGCTTCGTCCTTGTTAGTGGAATGCGGCTCTTTGATGTTCAAAGGGGTTTACACCGGTAATTTAACCGTGAAAGACGGCGCCTTGTTCTCGCCGGGCAATTCCATCGGAACGCTGACCGAAAACGGCGATTTCACGCTGGAATCCGGCGCGACGTACCTGCTGGAAATCGGGAAAGACGATAGCGGAAACGTCATTGCTGACCAGCTTATCGTCAACGGAAACGCCTATTTTGACGAAGGTTCGATTATCTGGATTGGCATGGACGAGGGAAGCTCTTTTGTTGGCAACGATGCCTTCTCGGCAACGATTACTGCCAACAACGCTACTGACATTCTCGATTCGGTTTACAACGCTTTGCAGTCCTATTACTTTACGGACTTGGGCGTTTCGCTAACCGACCCAACAACGTTACTCATCTCTGGGCGCGTTGACCCCAACGCGGTACCGGAACCGTCCACGTGGGCGCTGTTGATTCTTGGCGCTGCCGGGCTGGCGTACATGCGGAAACGAAGTAGGCAGTAGTTTAATTAGCAATTAGCAATTACGCAAAGCGTAGGCGAGCGATTAAGTAGTAAAAGATAACCTCACGCTCTAGTTCGCAAAGTCCGCAAAGTGTTAAAAGAGAACAACCGCTTTAGCGGTTGAATGTTCGTAGCCGTGGGTTTTAACCCACGGAACATAGAACGCGCAAAAAAGAATATCGTCAAATAACCTTTTCCTTCTGTCCTCCGAAGGAGGGCGTGAGGAA
>JAZQDP010000227.1:0-10918 GCA_045546875.1 Thermoguttaceae bacterium
GTCATGCGGCTCGAGAAAAACTGCAGATTCAAATAAATCAAATTGAAGGTCAATTCCCTTTTACACATAAAAACGATTTGCAATCATCAGAGTATAAAAATAGCGTTATAAGAGAATACCGGAAAAAGATTCAAGACGCTAAAAAGGAATTTTTGCGATGGTTCGACTTGCGTAATGGATTTTTGACGCTTTATTTACAGGCTAATAGAGGAACTCCCATTGTTGACCAGATTTGTCATGACGCTGTTTCGGCGCCGCGAGTTTTCAATTCAGTTCTGCGTTTAATCACACTAACTGTTGCTGGAACCACGCACGTGCCCGATATCGTTCATTATGCTCAAAATCTGGCTATTGGCGACAAACTGTCGTTACTGCGAGAACCAAACAACGAATACGATTCTAATGCCATTATGGTTTTGAATCAAAATGAAAAGAAAATAGGGTATATTCCTAAAAATAACAACCCCATATTGGCAGCCATGCTTGATCAGGGAGCGTTGCTTTACGCAGAAGTCAAGAGCGTTGAACTTGCCGGGACGTGGGTTAAAATTGTTATCAATGTTTTTTTGCAAAATTAGAGGGGTTAAAACATTTATAGTTATTAAACGTTAAGGAATTCATATTATGGAAAAAAGCAAACAGATTGAACGACATTGGGCATTGTTAAAATGCCTGTCTCATAATCCCGAAGGACTGACGCTTGAACAGTTGTCAACGAAGCTTCAGGTTAGTTCACGAACCGTTCAGCGCGATATAATGTGCATGAAATCTGCGGGTGTAGAGATTAATGAAGATCAAACAGAACCGTCTGGAAAAAAAGTGTTTTGTTTTGCACATTCCGATGATCAAGGCAGCGTTAGTTTTTCCTATGACGAAGCAGTCGCGTTTTATATCGGGCGTCAGTTTCTCGAACCAATGATGGGTTCGATTATCTGGTCTGCAGTAAACTCTGGTTTACAAAAAATCCGTAAAGTTATCGGGGGGAGAACTCTGTTTTTTTGCGACCACCTTGCCACTAAATTTTTTCAAACCAAAGTAGGGTGGAGTAATTACGCTTCCAAAAGACAGTATCTTGATGAAATTCTTTTGGGACTTGAGGATTATCGTTGCGTTAAAATCCAGTATAGATCGCAGGATGCGCCAAAATCTGAAGTTTATACAATTGATCCTTATCATATTTTGATGCATAGGGGATCAATTTATATCATTGGATATTCTCATAAATCCATGGGGATTAGACACTGGAAACTCGATCGGGTTGAAGATGCAATTGCGTTGGGAAGCAAATTTGAAAAACCTGCCGATTTCTCTATTGGAAAGTACATGGACGGTTCGTTTGGCGTTGTTCATTTCCCCACAGAAAAGTTACAGAAAGTTCAAATCAGGTTTGATGAATCTGTTGCACGATATGTTGGCGAACATAATTGGTCGTCGTCGCAAAAAATTACCGTTCAATCAGATGGCTCCATTATTCTGGATTTGCAACTTAACAATACTGTAGAACTCAAAAGTTGGATTTTAGGGTTTGGACCGCACGCAGAAGTAATTAAACCAAGTTCTTTGCGAGACGAAATTCTTGTCGACTTGGAATCAATGTTAAAAAAGTATAATCAAAACAAGTAAACATCGACGATTGTATTTGATATTATTGTCAGATTATTTGATGGATAATTGTCAATGATTGATATTTTACGCTATCACTTGACATATTGGCTATTTGATATATATTAGACATTTGTTTTGGGTTCTGCGTTGTTTCTAAATAGAAGACCAGAATCTTACAGGTGATTTGTAGCTTTGTTTTCCTGTTTTTACAAGAAGAATTATGCCCAATCCTATCGATTTGCCAGCGTGGAAGACGCTTGAGTTATTATACAATCAAAAAAAAGATGTAACGTTGCGCGATCTGTTTAGCTCTGACTGCAACCGTGCTGAGACTTTTTGGAAGTCGGCGTGTGGTTTAACGTTAGATTTTTCTAAAAACCGCATTGATTCTGAAATTTTTGCGGCATTAATTGACCTCGCACGACAGGCTGGAGTTGAGTCCATGCGAGAAAAAATGTTTTCCGGCAAAAAGATTAATCTGACGGAAAACAGAGCTGTTTTGCACATTGCGCTTCGCAATCGGTCTAACACCCCCATTTTCGTTGACGATGTCAACGTTATGGACGAAGTTAACGCTGTTTTGGAACACATGGCGGCTTTTTCACGTCAGATTCGTTCTGGCGAATGGAAAGGGTATACCGGTAAGCCGATTAAAAATATCGTTAATATCGGCATTGGCGGTTCTGATTTGGGACCGGTCATGGCTTACGAAGCCCTCAAACCGTATTCCGACAGAAATCTAACCGTTCGCTTTGTTTCCAACATTGATGGAACTCATTTTGCTGAAGCGGTTCGCGATCTCAATGCTGAAGAAACGTTGTTTATTGTAGCCAGCAAGACGTTTACAACGTTGGAAACCATGACTAATGCCGCTTCTGCACGAAAATGGCTTCTGGATGCGCTGAAAGACAATGCGGCTGTTGCCCGGCATTTTGTTGCCCTTTCTACTAACAAAGAAAAGGTGGAACAATTTGGCATTGATCCGGCTAACATGTTTGCGTTCTGGAACTGGGTTGGAGGTCGTTATTCTTTGCCGTCGGCAATTGGTTTGTCGCTGATGATTGCTATTGGACCAGAGAATTTCGAGAAGCTTTTGGAAGGCTATCATGCAATGGACAACCATTTCCAAAATGCTCCTCTGGACGAAAACCTTCCGGTCATTTTGGCGCTTCTTGGCATCTGGTATAACAATTTCTTTAACGCCGCAAGTCATGCAATTTTGCCTTATGACCAGTACCTCAGTCGATTTGCCGCTTATTTCCAGCAGGGCGATATGGAGTCAAACGGTAAATACATTACTCGAGAAGGCTCTCGCGTTGAATGGCAAACTGGACCAATTATCTGGGGAGAACCTGGAACAAACGGTCAGCATGCCTTCTATCAATTGCTTCATCAGGGAACGAAACTTGTTCCGGTCGATTTTATCGCCTTTGCCAAGAGTCATAATCCACTGGGAGATCATCACGTGAAATTGATTGCCAACGTCTTTGCGCAATCAGAAGCATTGGCGTTCGGTAAAACTGCAGATCAGGTTCGAGCAGAAGGCGTTGCAGAAGAACTTGTTCCCCACAAAGTTTTTGAGGGAAATCGCCCAAGCAATGTTATTCTTGCCAAAGAACTCACGCCTCAAACGCTGGGAAGTCTCATTGCTTTGTATGAACACAAAATATTTGTACAGGGCGTTATCTGGAATGTCAATTCATACGATCAATGGGGAGTTGAATTGGGGAAAGCCTTGGCAAAGAACATTTTGCCCGAATTGGAATCCAACGATGCGCTCAACCATGATTCCTCAACCAACCGCTTGATTCAATGGTTCCGTGATAACAAATAATGGATAGTAATACACCGGAAACAGACGGATTTGGCGTTCCCAATACCACCAAGCTTGAAGAGAGAATGGCGTGGTGTGAGGAGTATCTTGACCAGATCAACAGCGCGCTGATAGATTTATACAAACGCGTTGAAGATTTGTCTCGAAAAAACGATCGTCTTATAGACGAAGTTCGTGCGTTGCAAAATCGATCAACCGAGCCGTTTAATCCGCGTGATGAAAAGCCGCCGCATTATTGATTTATGCGTTGAGAATTAAGCTGCTGTATAAATCAAATAGGCAACGTAACTTAAAATCAGAATGGCAACGTATAAAAGCGTTGCCATTACTGGAACCAGCGCCCAAAGGCACGCTTTTAATTCTTGAAGAAACCTTTGCGTCTCTACATCGTAACGGATGCCATGGGGCATATTTTCCACAAAGGTTATTTTCTTTGAATCGTTGTCTTCAACGAACAAGAGCATAGCTGGGATTTGTGTGAAAACGTCCAGTTTGTCTGTAGCAATGTCAACCGTATGAATCATATTTGCTTTGTCTTTATAAGCAATTGTCATGACGTCAACGTCTGTATCGTCAATAAAACCGGAACGTTTCGTTTTGTTGACTTTAACCAGAAAGCCCAGCGTACAAAATTCGCGTTTCATTCGACGAATATCTGTTAACGCTAAACGTATTTTTTGTATTGTAACGTATACAAAGGAAATAAACAAAAGCGTTGCAGGAATACTCATGAAAACAATTAAGTCATATTCCGGCTGGTCGCAAAAGATAAGAATCTGCAATAATAATACGATTCCAAAGCCAATGCCGAAAATACACAACTCTGTACGAGTGTATCTGCTAAAAATTTGCGTTATTAGCAGTTGCCAATTGACGGAACGTTTTTCAGCCTGGTTTATTTCATCAGCATAGAACTCTCGAGATCGGTACTCCTCTTGCATATTAGCGCGAACCATGGCAAGAAATTGATTGCGTTCTTCCTCTTCTTCAGGAGTGAGTTCTTCGGATTGATCTTGAGAATCATCATCTGGATTTGATTCAATAATTTCTTCTTCCATATTTTATATTTTGTTTAGAATAAATAGCTGTTATTTCCGCTTCCAGTCAGGATTGGAGTATTTTTCAGCTGCGATCTGTTCGACTATTTGGTCTGTAATGTCTGCAGGACGATTAACAGGGATAAATTGGACGTCTAACGCCTTTGCCAGCGCAGGTTCCCATAGCTCTATAAGACGCTGTGAAGTGAGGGGTTCGGGAAGTTTTACCAAATCATTAATTCCTAACAGCTGAGGTTCAATTTGCGATTGATCCAGTAAAATACTGCCGTGTTGTAGTACTGCCTGTTGCGTTCGACGTTGAGCAGACCCTGTGATTTTATATTCTGTTCCCGCTTCATCGCTAAGGATAATATCAAATCGACTGCGGCGCTGAAAGCATAAAAAAGGTTTATCCTTCTCGCGTGCAGGCGGGTCGTCGCATGCATTGCGAGCCGGAACCCCAATGGAATGTAAGACGCCTATGAGTGAATTGTGTACAACGCCATACAGATCCGGTCCTAAATCGAACTGCGGACTATGAACAGGAAAAACGAGGCTGTAGGTCAATTCGTTATCGTGTACGATGGCTCCGCCGCCTGTTGTGCGTCGAACTGTCGAACTGATTAAAGGACTTTTATCTGATGTTTGAAAGTACCCTAAAGAAACAGTAGGCTTGTCCCAGCGATAGAATCGACAAAGAGGCTTTGCCCGACGGAGCGCCGCCTCGTCAAAGGACATGTTCCAAATACCAGGGTGTGCTGAATCGATAAAAAGTTCGCAAGGAATCATCGTATACGTTTGTTAAGGATACGTTTTTAAGGGAAAAACGTAATATTGTGCGTAACCGTATACCACAAAGGTTATTCGTTAGACGAATCGTCCAGTGCGCAG
Organism: Thermoguttaceae bacterium; assembly: GCA_045546875.1. GTDB lineage: Bacteria > Planctomycetota > Planctomycetia > Pirellulales > Thermoguttaceae > RUG11551. The sequence goes on from JAZQDP010000227.1 coordinate 5,368, forward strand.
TAAACCGGTTCGAGGAATCGTGTAACTCGTTCTAAAGACAGAACGATTGTTCTTTGTTGGAACCCATCTCCGCTTGAGGCGACAACAGGGAAAATTTGGCGTCTGTCAGGAAGCTCAACTCGCATGAGGAACTCGCCGTCTTCGTCGACAATAATCGGATACCCGCGAACCGTAACGTGAGCGCCTGGCAATGTTCGACCAAAAATAATCGCTTTAGCGTCTATATGGAAAGGAAATCCTTTATCGTCAAAATTTGTCAGACGATCCACTTTGGCAGATTTTGCAAATGCTGCTGCGCCGAGCTTGCGACGTTGATCGTCAATCATTTGACGAACATGGTATGCTTCTTCGCTAGGCGTCTGCGCTTGAAGATGCGTTCCGTCTGAGAAATCAGACATCGAATCGTTGAATTCAAAAGCGCTTTCGAAGCCCTTGGCTGTGTCAGAAGATGTTGTGGTAACGGTATTGCTGGTAAGAATTGTAAAAAACTTGCCGTTTTCGGTAATGTACCCCAGTTCAACCTGATAGCTTGCGGGGATGCCGTCAATATCTATAAACCAGTTTCCTGCTTTAGGAAGGATTTCGATGTTTCGTACTGCTCGACGAGAATTGAATCCATCGTTAGGTCGAACTTCAAAAAGACGAAGCGCAGGTTTGGCGTAATGCCAATCCGCTCCTAAAGCTGCACGAACGCGATCTTTAGTGCGTTGTCTGACATGCCATGTTACGTGAATCCAGTAGGCGTCTCGAGCTTTGAGGATTATGCTGTCTTCTTCCTCTTTCATCTGTTGAGTGAATTTGCGGTCTGTCTCGGATTGCTGCGCCAAATCCGATTTGAGATCCATTACACTTGAATTGGATGTGATTTTACGCAGCATTGACGGGGGAGTAAAACCGGGCGCCCCAGGCGTACCAGGAACAGGAACGGAACTTCCTGTAAGACCGTACTCGTTAAAAGTTATATTAGAACTGGCGGCAATTTGCCGAGCTGATAGTTCAGGTTCTGATTTTGTACAGGATTGAGCTGGATTCTGTTGAGCAACAGAAGGATTAGATTTATGTTTTGAAGAAGTCTCTTTGGATGTTGTAGAAGATTTTGAAGATATTTCTGATTTTGAAGACGAAGCCGTTTCTTTAGAAGATTTTATTGACGTTTTATAATTTTTCCCTGTTGCTTTTGACTGTGTACAAGAAATTAACGCATCAATAAGCTCTTTTTTACGCATATCATGCCAGCCGGGAATTCCTTGGCTTTTTGCCATTTGTCCCAGTTCTTTAGCGGTGTATTGTTCCAATTGTTTTGACACGACGTTCCTCCGGAAATCAATGTTGTTTATTTGCACGTTAAGGCAGGCTTTATGGAAGGCTATATAATTTATATCCTTATGGATTTATCCATAATCATTTGAACTGCAAATTATCTATATTATAAGTCCGTTTTCTAATCTTACAAGGATTTAAAGGCGATTTGAACCGAAAAATTTTGAAAATTTTTCTATTTTTTTAAAATATTGTGGTTTCTGAGGCTATTGTTTTTTATTTTCAGATGGTTTATAATGCAGTTTGAAGAAATGTAGAAGTTTTTTTCCTTAGGAGAAAAATCAATGAAAAAATATGCACTTGGCATTTTGTTGTTTCTGTTTATTAACGTTTTAATAGACGTTAATTTGGTTGCGACGGCTCAGCTGGTTGGAGAAGGTCCATCGTTAATTGACGAATCTAAACGAGAAGGCAAAGTTGTTAAACCTTTTATTTTAGACTCAAAAGATGCGAAATTATTTCGTCCACGCATGATTTGGGCTGATTCGTGGCAGTTTGTTCCGTTGCCGATTCTCAACGATAAAGGAGAGCTTCAACCGGAAACTCCTCAGACGGAACAGCTTTCAGCCGCTCAAAGAATTAACCAGTTTATCAAAGTTGAGGAATGGTATAATCAACAGCCGCCGGAACTGGATGGTAAGTATGTACTTATAGAATTTAGCGCATCGTGGTGTCCTGCTTGTAAGCGCGCTGTCCCGTTCATGGAACATTGGTATAAAAAGTTTGCTGGACGTTTGGTAGTTATTTCGATTTTGGAAACTGACCGCGCTCAGAATGATAATTTCCCAGCTGCGGGGCAGGGCAGGACGCTAGAACATTATATTGGCATTGATACTCAGCGGCGCAGCGCCAAAGCGTTGGGCGTGTATGGAATTCCGCACTCTGTTTTAGTTGAACCAAAGTACGGCGCTGTTGTCTGGGAAGGCATGACAGAGCAAAAAGGGTATGAGCTTACAGACGAACTAATTGAGAAAATCTTGGCTGTAGGAGAGAAAGAGAAAAAGTAGGAAATGAAAGGACAATCTTGGAGGTTGTTCTTCCATGTGTGTTTAGTGTAACGAATATGTTATTTTTTAGTTCGGCGGGGAGATTTTAAGCGTATTGTTTTTATTTGATGGCGCCTGTCTTTTGACGCCTTTTCGATGTAACAAAATTCCTCTGTTCATCCCGGGGCGCATGCGCCTTTGCCGGCATCCGAATTATTCGCCACAAAATACGAATTAGAACAGAAATTCACGAAAGATTTTTTAACTCCTTTTTGTCTCTTTCGTTCTTTTGTCTTTTTTGTCGCTAAAAAATCTCCCCGTCCCTCTTACTTCTTCGTTGCGTCTAATAACGCTTTGTGCAATTCTTCCGTATGAGTCAGCAGAAATAAATGCCCTCCCTTGGGAATAATCAAATCCGCATTCGTATTCTTTACGGGAATTATCCAGTCGTTGGCTCCGTGAATTTGAATTATGTCGGGAAACGGCTCTTCGTTCCGGTTAGACGCGCCAAACGCCCAGACAAACGTCATTTTCAAAAAATATGTCATACGCCAAGTTGGCGATTGCAGAAACTGCTGACAAACCTTTTTGTATTTCGAGGGCGCCGCCAACAGGATTGGCAGCGCCGCCAGCTTGCTCAATAGAATCAAGACGTACGCAATCCAGGTAAAATAAACGAAAAGGGGATACCCAAGTCTGTACCAGCGCGGAAACTCCTTGCCGCTTTTTACGGAGGAAAGCAGAATGCAGCGTTCAGCATGAATCTCTTTGGCAATATACGGAGCAAGCGTGCCGCCAAAGGAAAGACCAACAACTATACATCGAGACGACGGCATAACGGTTTGAGCAAGCCGCCTGGCGTACTCTTCCAGCCGTTCCGCAGGCAGCGGTTCAATCCAATCGATCGCAGCGCTTCCCGGCAGGGAGGACAATTCTTTTTCGAATATTCTGGAATCGGCTCCTAATCCCGAGACGAATATGAATTGCATTTTTAAGGGTTCTCCAATAAAATCCTGGGGTCTGACACCTGTTCCAACTTGGGGAACTGTAGCCATTTTTTACAAAAATAGGGATCCTCTCCGATATCAAAACAGGAATCAATCAGTTTCCCGCCGCGGTCGAATATGTAACATGACGGTCCAGACAGAAATCCCAGCAGCGGTCTAGGGACTGGGCGAATCCAGCAAATACAGGTTTCTTCGCCAGATTTAAATAAATACACATCATAATTAGGCGTATTTTTATTGACTAAATTTCCAAGAGAGCCAGCCGAGACGTTTTCGCGAAACTCTTTTCTGTATCTGTAACTGCTTATAGCAATATTTAGAACAAAAGCTCCGATTACAGCAATCCCGACAACAAGCAGAACCACATATAAAATTTTGCTCTTTCGTTCAGCCATGACTTTAAACCTCTGTAACGCTCAAATCATCCTAATAATACTTTGAGGAAACAATCCATACGCTTAGTATACCCCATCCACGACAAATTACAAGCCGGGGACGCAGGGGGAAAACGAATATTCAACGGTCGAGTTTTCTATTATTGCAATTTAACAGCCTGCTCCCATACAACCAATTTGTGTGAATATCTCTAATAGTAACAAACAGGAAATCAGAACGCCAAATGTGATATAAAAGGTTACTTTACCAGGAAATATCCAGAAAAACAGCCATACGAACAGCGCCAATGCGTATAACGATAAACTTATAACTGATTCCGCAGAGAGAAAAGACGAACTGTACAAAAACAATAGCGGCGAACGAATAACCCGAATTATAAACAACTCTTGAATTGTCGTTTCCGGAGTAAGAAACTGTCCCTGTCCGAATTGTGAATCATAAAAGACTAACAGAAAATGAACTAACGCCAGACCAACGGCAATTAATAACCGTACTGATAAAGGCAATAACGCTATACTGTCTATTAGCCTGTCGATAGGAGAACGATTATTCTTTATTGTTTGCATCTATTATCCCAAACCGCCCCTTTTGAATTCATCAAGCTTGCGATTGCTTGTATTCGTGCTATCGAAAAACTTATTGTATATATTTAGTATAGCCCATTCCACAACAAATTACAAGCCGGGGACGAGGGGAAAGCGAGGAAACGAAAGAACTTCCCCAACTCGTCTGTCGCTTGCGGCGGAAGCCTCCAAAAAACTCCTGCACGCAGAAAGCCCCTTCGCCCCGCTGGATCGCGGCTGTCTCAGCCGCCGCGGCGAGGCGCCGTTCCCAATCCGCGCTCCCGCGCGCTTGCCGAGATACGCTCCCGTTGGTTGCTTAGTCCTGCACAGGTTCTAAGACGCAGTCAGTAACAATTCAGGATCACGGATAAAATCCGCAACCGAAAAAGTGTAACCAGTCTGGCAACCTGTCATCAAAACAAAAATCCGTAACGTCTTATTGCACAATACGTTACGGATTAGTAGTTCTACCCCCAAGGGGAGTCGAACCCCTGTAACAGGACTGAGAATCCTGTGTCCTGGGCCACTAGACGATGGGGGCGCAGGGAGAATGAGCGCATGAAGAACGCTCAATGCATTTTTTATGCTCCAAAATATACCAATAATCGACGAATTGTCAAGCCCCCCTATTCCTTGATTTTAATTTTGGGGTACAATAGACAGCAGATTCAAGTGGAGCGCAGGCGTGGTTGCAGATCCGGTCAGGGCGCTTCAGCGGTTAGAAATGATCATCGTTTCCCCCACCTTTCTATAAGGAGAATTCATGACTCAGACAATCGGATTTACGGAATTGAAAAAGATGTTGCTGGCGGCGGTCGAAACGATTCGCACCAACAAGGACGAACTGTGCAAGCTGGACGGCGTTTGCGGCGACGGCGATCACGGGGTAGCCGTTACACGCGCCATGGAAGCGATCGAAGCGGCGATTCACGACTACCAGGGCGAGAACATAGCGGACTTCGTCAAAGCCGCCGGCTGGGGCGTAATGAGCATTGACGGCGGATCGACCGGCCCTCTGTTCGGCTCTTTTTTTATGGGCATGAAAGACGGCGCGCCGGCTGACAACGTTATTAACGGCGCGGCGATGGCGGCTATGTTCGCCGCCGGTCTGAAGAAAGTTCAGAAACGCACTCAGGCGCAGCCGGGAGACAAAACGCTCATCGACACGCTCGTTCCGGCGATTGAAGCGGCAAACGCAGCGGCGGCAGCGGGCGACGACCTCGACGTCGTTGTTAAAAAGGCGGCGGACGCTGCCTGGGCTGGCTCGGAAAACACCGCG
>JAZQDP010000228.1:0-5828 GCA_045546875.1 Thermoguttaceae bacterium
ACCGCTTGGCCTCCGACTTATATTTGCGTTTTTGCGAATCATTCAGTTCGTCAGGATTTTTTATGCTTTCCAGCAAAGTTCCCAATTTTTCTTTCTGACTGGCAGCAGACTCTGAATCAAGAATTAAATCAATCCCGTCTTCAGATAAATAAAAAGCGCAACGGTTAATCATCATGGAAAGGTTAGCTTTGACTGCGGTTGACGTGTAATTGTCGTATTCATCTTCAAGCTGTTTGCAGAATCGGGCGCAGACAAGCCATTTCTTTTCATCAAATGCGTTTCTTGCATCTGCTAAGAGTTTGGCAGCTTCTTCCTCTTTTTGCAATCGTTCGATTTTGACTTCAATATCGCGCTGTAAGGCGGACAGCTGACGATAAACATTTTGTTGAGTTTCAGAACCGCTGTTTAAAGTCGCCAGAAAGACTCTCAGGTCGCTTTGCAGACGAAATAGTTCCTGAATATCAGAACTTTCGACGTGTCGCATTGATTCCAAAAAACGTTGAGTATTAAAGAACAGCATTCCCCATTGACGAGAAAAGTCTGGCGTTTGTCCCCATACCGTGTTTTCGGCTGACATTCCACGCATGATCTTGGGAGGGGGGCTATTGAGTAAACTCTCTTTTGCTAAAATATCTGATGCGTCGTCAAGAGCTTTCAGTTCAGCAACTGTTGTATCGAAGACGGCAACGGCTTTATCGAAATGGTCTGCTGTTACTTCAGGCTTCCACGGCTGAACCAACATCAACGATCCCAACGCAAATACGGTTAGAATAACCAATGGGATGGCGCCTAAAACAATAAAAAACAAACTCTTCATGATTTGATTTCGTATTAAAAATAATCAAATAAGTCTACGGAAAATAAAGTTACTGAGCAAGCATCATTTCCATGTCGCTCGCCGTTACCTCATAAAAAATATTATACTGTTTTTTCTCTTCTATGTTTTTGATTGTTCCCCAATTGGTTTCAAATACTTTTTCAGGATTGTCTTTGTTTGTAAATCGGAATTTAACAGAACAGGAAACTGTTTGAGGAAAAATATCAAATTCGCATTTTGCAAGCGGACCAGAAGTGGCTACCATAAAGTTTGAAATGGTTCTTTTTCCAGAGACTGATATTTGAACCAGTTGACATTCAATTGCATAATGTTTCTGGAAGGAACTTCGAAAACGATTGTAAGAAGACGTGTCTTTACTGGCTCCGGCATTTCTACAGGTTGCAGTAAGCAGACTGATAACGCCGGAACGCATTACCCCGGCAGGTTTAATCGTTGGGTCAGACCAAATACCAGACAAGGGACTGTCTTCTTTGTCGTCTTTGAACATTAAAGCGGATTTGTTAAGTTCATTTACTTTGCTGGTCGGCTTGTCAGCTTGCGTTCCTTCTGGTTGAGTAGAAGGTCGGTTCGTGGTTGTGGAATGCCGTGGTTTGATTCTAACTGCTTGAGGTTTTTCCTGTTCGGTCGGTTCAGCAAATGGGTCTTCTATAACTTCGTCTTCTGAATCATCAATTATATCAACGTTGGACGCGTTGTTTTTTATATCGTTTTTAATTACAGGCTCTAACGGTTTAGCAGCTTCCTTTATATCTTCCTCCTGATTAACGGACGCAGCATTCGGTTTTTGAACTTGGACGTTCGATGTTCTTTCTGCGTCTGTTTCTGCAAAGGGATCAATGTCATTGTTAGGCTGATTGTCAGAATCCGGCTCCGCTGCAGAGAGCGCATCTGGTTGCAGTTCATCAGCGTTTGAGTTAATAGTTTCAGGCTGAGCTAAAATATCTGTATTTGATAAACTCAGCTGTCCGGTAAATTCGTTAGGGCGATAAAGGATAAATGCACTTTGCTTAAGATGTTTCAAAATATCTTTCAGATTATTTTGTGCCTGAACGTCAGCGCTTTGTTGCTCAATGACTTCTAAATTTGTCAGGCGTTCAATTTCTTTCTCCAACCATTGATATACTTCATTTGCTTTATCAACAACTAACTTTCGTTGACGTTCATAAGCTTCAGCGGCAACGCGTTGATTTTCAACTGCCGTTTGAAATTCTGCTTCTGTTTTATAATCTTTTTTATTTGGAGAAGATGGAATGGATTCGGCAATCGGAATTCCGACCATAACGCCCATTCGATAAACGCGTTTTTTCTTTGCGTTTTCTGGAACGTCTGAACGGTTATATTCCCGAAGTTCATAACCCAAGTCGTTATATTCCAATTTGCGCTTTTCTAAATCTGCCGCTGTTTTCTGTTTGTCGTTTTTATCAAAATGAACTTTCTTTCCTTTTACGGATAAGACCATTTTAATCGAAGATGGCGCGTCAGTTACAAGACCGACATAACATTCTTCCAGCCCTAACGCTTTTTCCAAATCGGTCAAGCGGTATTGCGTAACTGGTTTTTGAGGATCGAAAACATCGCCAGCTCCCCAACGAATAACTTTGTCGTGAAAAACAAAGAACCCAGGTCCCAATTTCAAATTTGGTATATTGAGCGAATCGATTAACCCTGATTTAACAAGATCTAGAGATCCATTTTCATCTAAAGGGCGTTCAATGCCGTTTGTTGGTAAACTATATGCTTTTCCCTTAACGCGCAACATTGGTTCTCGAAGAGAATTTTTAATGGATTCGATTTCCAAATCGGTTTTAGACGGAATAGCTGACAATTTGGCAATAACGTCAGGATTCTTTTTGAGGTTTGCCTCGATCGTGTCGAGCATCGAATTCATTTCATTCTGTTCCGGCGTGGTTTCGTACTTGTCGCCATATTCCGGGGCGTCGTCCCAGATAATTGGCTGTGGGGCTTTTTCGGCGCTTGTATTTTCAGGAGTTATATCAGAATCTTTTGCGGTATGAGTTTTATTGCCGGAGTCAAGAGCTTTTGATTCTTTTTGACGTTCAGACTGAACGACATTATCAAGTTTAGGTCGGGATGAATTATCGTCTGCTGAGGTAAAACTGTTTTGTTCTCCTGTTTGACCATTTTCAGAACTTGATGTGAACAAGTCTAAATTGACAAGAACCAGCGCTGTTATGAGTAAAAGCGCTCCCAATGCAACAGACAAATACATTGATTGCGTTTTATTGAGTTTGAATTTCCCTTTTGTATTTTTCGTCTGTAAGCTATCGGGTTCTGTGACGTCAGGACTGTCAGAATTTACCGTCGTTGAACGGGAACTAACAATTCGATCGATAAACGAGCTGATTGAAGGTTTATTTTTCTGCCACTGTCCATTTTCAAAGAACGCAATTGTTTTTTTCCATAGAAGTTCGTTGCGGGGCGTTATTGGCGGTAAAAACTGTTTGAACCCATTTTGAGATGGGAAAAGCGCTGCAATGACATTTTGAAGAAACAGTTTTCTTTTTTCTGGCGCGCGAATTTGCGCTTCCTTTTCTGGCGCTGCAACGGAAAAATCCAAAACCAGTTTTCTCATTAAATCGTCAAGCGAATCAACGTTCCCCGTTCCATCGCCTTGAAGTTCCAAGATGGATTGAGCGGTCGCTTTGAATGAAGTCCAACTGCTAGCCTGTTGAGATTTGTCTTCAGACATTAAATGAGAACCGGCTGAAAGAGTTTGAATATAATCGTCAAATTCAGGGAGAAAATTTTCGAACTGCGTTGATAATTCTTCCAGTTTTTTCCCCATAGAAGATGAGGATGTTGGGTATTCAGAGTAATACCGATCTGATCCGAACCGGTATAAATCGATTAGGTCTTGCAAGGACAACTTTTCAATTATATTGTCAAGAAAAGCTGCTTCTCCACCGTGATATGCAACGCTTTGTGTTAACGCTGAAATTAAAGACAAGCGATATTGCCCAACGTATCTGTTCCAAAGCGCACCCAATTTTGCAGAATCCAGCTTAACTAACAGTTTTGCCAATAGTGCAGATTGAGTTCCTTTAAATACCTTTTTTTCCGCTCCAGGGGGTAACTGACCATCTGCCCCAATGTGCCGAAGAATCATTGTTATTTGAGCGGATTCTGATGCGTTGCCAAACGTCAACCATGGACCAACCAGTTCTGTTGGCAACGTATTGAGTAAATGAAGTACTACAAGGTTTGTTTTTTCATCTGAGGATTGTGTACCCAACAATTCCAAAATCATTAAATGAGCTTGCGTTCCGATAAGCAGTTTGAGTTTATCGGCAACATTTGATTTTGTAATATCCAGTTGGGTAATGCCTTGAGATAACTGCTTTTGCAATAATTCTGCAGCCGACTTGTTTTGACGCCAGATGGGAACAATGTCTGAACTAAACGCTCTGTTAAGATAACCAACGTCTGTCGGATTTCCTTCAGCCATTATTCGTAAAGAAAGCCCAATCTGATGAGTTAATACAAATTCTGTCGCAATAACGGAGTCTGGATTTCCCCCAACCTTAAGGTTCATTGCTGCAGAAAGTTGCTGGAGTGCGCTAACGCCAGCCCAAGAGTTAATTTTTAGACGATTGACAATTGTTTGTGCATAAGAGCATTCGCCTTTATCGGTTAGTGGATATTGAACGGATTCTCCCGGCAGAGCGGGCAGATAAATTGGATTGGTTTTCGGTCCCTGAGAACTGTGCCGTCCGGTAAAAACATTAAAAACGTAGTGTCCAGCATACATTTCCGATGATAAATCGTTTTTCATCGGATTGGTAAAAGTTGTTGCGCAAAGTCGACCTGAAAAGTCCATTGGCGAACTTTCGTAAGTGGAAAATGCCGCATGGGTTCCCCATCCACCGGGAGCTAAACGCAAAATGCCATAGTAAAACAATGCTGCTGTTTGAGAATCGGCAACAAGAACAATTTTTTTGCTTGTGTCTTTCCAGACGGATAACGCTCCGGCAAAAAACTGTTCAAACAGGGCAGGGGAGATTGGTTGTGGTTTACCCTGGATTAATGTAGTCCATTGGGTTTTTCCAGTAATCCAATCGTAAAAAGTTGAATCTGAAATGGCGTTTCCGGAAGCTATTTCAGGTATGGAAGCTGATTCTAAAACGGGTAATGGGGAAATAAAATCAGCTCGATCCGCCTGTTGCCAAAAAGGAGACTTGTATAACTGCAGAACGGTTTTAGTTGATAACGGTTTTTCCTCGTTACTAAACAAAACATGAGCGAAATATGACCCAGGACGTCCAGAAGAATCTTCTTTACGATATGAAATATTGGCAATAATTTGACGTCCATCTACTGACGGCAAGTAAAAAAAACGTTTGGGCATATCCTCAGGATTTTGATCTGCCGAGGAAACGTCGATGGGAAGATAATAATACATCAGCGATTCAACGGCAGCGTAGATGCTTCGCGTTTCTTCTATATTAGCTGAACTGCATCGAACGGAATATCCTAGCGGGGCGGAAGCTCGATTTGGATCTTTATCTTCCGGAACGCTAAAATATGATGACTCGCGAGTACAATGCGTTATGTATAATTGATGTATCATATTACCAAATCCAGCCTTTGCTTCGTTTTTCCAATTGCCCCAACGCAAATGGTTGTGTATAAATTTTTGCAATTCCTAAATCAATTTCAGCCCAAACAGAGAGGAAACATTCGCTTGCCTCGTAAGATTGGGTAAACAGATAGCTTCCGCCAGCAGCATCCCATTGCTGACGTGTAATTTCCAATTTCTCAACAAAGACAATGTCCGAATCGTCTGGACGGTCAGCCTCATTAAGTGGACGTTTGGTAACGCCAAGTACACAAACGTCAGAAAATCGAGGATAGGGCCATGTCCAACGAAGACGATATTCTCCCTTGGATTTATCAGACAGGATTACGCCTGCCCGTCCCATTGCTGCTTTTAACCCTACAACGTCAAGAGACGTTAGGTGGTCGTTAGCCC
>JAZQDP010000229.1:0-13156 GCA_045546875.1 Thermoguttaceae bacterium
CTCTTAACAAGGGAGGGAGTTGAAAACGGCGCGACTTGGTTAGGCAGTTTTCAACTCCTTTCGTATTACAGGACGCTCCAAATATCCTGGATTATCCGCTCTTACATTGATTTAATTTCAAGATGAAAGTTCAACGTTTCCTTGCCAACGCTAATATGAGTCGCTATTTATTATCTATTTTAGTAACTCTAACCTGTTTTTTCTTCACAATATCTGGCTGTAACCCTCCCACGGCGCAGGATAAGGAAACCTCTACTCCCGCTTCAACCCCTGATAAAAATAACCCTCAGCAAAGTATTCCACAATCGGACGGAACATTAATTGATCAGGGGAAAGAACTCAACAATACAAACGATTCAGCGCCAGCGAATCCTGACAAAGACGTGAATCCAAATAACGAGCTTGACGATTCAAGCGACAACATTGAATTGGAACCGGAGGATTCGGAATTCCCGTTAAACAAAAAGCTCACTCCGGAAGAAGAAGCCCGGCTGGACGAAGCAATTAAAAAAGCGCAGGAATTCAATATTGCGGACCATCAAGAGCCAGAATTAACGCCTCAGCAGGAAGCCCAGTTGAAAGAAAAGCAAAATCAGGCAAACGAATCCCGCTCAGATCCTGACGCTTTTATGGAAATCGCGTCTGAAACGCCCGGCAAGACGCTTGAGCAGCGTGCGATAGAAAACGACGCAGTTGGGTATCAAGGCGACTACCCGGATTCCGTACTTGATCCAAATTCGCCGGATTACGATTGGAAAATTGCCGTCAAAGCCAAGCCGTTGCCCGTCGATTTGGGAGAGCCGATTATCGACAATCCTGACGATTTAGTTCGTTTACATCCCAAACAAAACATCTGGTTTGATAAAAAAAATAAAACTACCGTATTGCATGGGGCAGTGGGGTTAAATCGCGGGGCGTTGGAACTTTTTGCCTGCACCGGTCGAGTAACGCGCGACCGATCATTTAAAGACCGGATTTTTGCCGACGGTCCTAAAGCGCATGAATCGGTTCTGGTTTTTGACATTATTCCCCATTTAATGCATGCGGCTTTGTTAGCCTCAGGCGCGCAGCCTGGAAAGCCCGCCGTTTTTTCACCTCAGTTCATTCCGCCCTCCGGGACTTCAGTCGAAGTTACTCTGCGCTGGAAAGATGAGAAAGGAAACGTTAAACAAGCTAATGGGGGCGACTGGATTTTAGATCAAGCAACGCAGAAAACGCTGAAAACTCCGTTTGTTTTTACAGGATCCATGTTTATGGTAAATCGAGATGGAAAACGTATTTACGCGGGAGACGTTGACGGAGAGCTTATTTGCGTTTCCAACTTTGCCTCTGCCGTCATGGACGTCCCGATGGAAAGCTCAGGTAACAACGACGATCGGCTTTTCATCGCTAACGAAGAAGCCATTCCCGCCTGCGGCACGCCGGTTACAATGATTCTCAAACCACTTGTTGAAAAAACGTCTTCCTCAGAACCAACCTCACAACCTTAGTATTCATTCTGCCGAATGGGGGAACGAAAGCCAGGTAAATCAAAAACTTGAAGTCCGTTCCCCATCATTAGGTAAACAAATTTGCAGTTGTCTGGACAGCCTGAATCTTTTTAGCTTTTATCTATACTTATACGTTAAAAGAATCGAGTTGGAAATGACCGCAACAATCAAAGCTACGCAAGCCAATCCGCCGGATAAGAAAATCCCATACACCATTGCCTGAGCAACATTCATGTCATTGAGAGCGTAAAACAAACCGGCTCCAACGATGCTAAAGATCGTTGCCATAAAAAGGAACATAAATGCAATAATCGCCGATGCAGTAATAACAACCAGTTTTTTAGGATTCATAGTGATCTCGAGAGAAGAGTAAAGGTTGACAATTCAAATCAATCGTATAACACTTACTTACAATATCCTTTTTTGTCCAATAATGCAAGACCGTTTTTCCTTAAAAATAGTATTTTCCTAAAAATTTTTCTGATTTGCCATAAAAGAAATTCACGGAAAATTAACGCGTTTCCTGTATTTTACATCGTATTTTATTTATACTCCCTAATCGTCAAACCTTTTCAATGAAATCTTATCAAGATTTCATCACGAGAATTGGCTAGCGGCTTCTGAAATACAAAACGGATTCCAAAGCTTTCTTTGTCCTCTTCATGAAAAGACGAGACAAAACAATTTCCAATAAATCAATAAATGTTTTTTATAATTCCGATTGCAGATGATCCTGATTTCTGATATAATACAGGTAAAGAAGCAGAAGAAACTTCGTTTTTTTAACTTTCTTTTGGCTTGCATTTCAATAACCATCTAAACCGCTAATGATAAAATAAGAACATGAACAAGAATTCCATATTGACAGTATTTCTAATTTTGAATTTTTTTATCGTTGCTGATGGGGCTGAAGTAACGATGAAAGATGGTCGTGTACTCAACGGGAAATTGGGAACCCTTCGCACAATTGGCGAAGAGCCGGATATGGATTCCGTTACCGACATTCAGGCTATTGTCTTCCTGGACGACAATTTACGCCGTGTTTTTGTCCCACGATTTCAAATTGCAAACGTCAATCAAGACGACCCTTTAGACGTCTCGGTCAAGTTTCTTCTTCCCCAACGCATAAAACAACATTCTCGGGCAGTTACAAACGTCGGATTTTTTTCCAAGAAACAGCCCTTTGACGAATACGGACGCCGCACTCTGACGATGAAAACGGGTTCCGGTCCAGTTGACGTTATTCAGGGAATTACAGAATTGACTCCAGAATATGCCAAAGTTGAAGGTATAACTCATACTTGGGATATGAGAATTTCAACCAGCAGCATCCCCACCCCGATTCTTGACGCGATTCTTCAAAGGCAAATTCCTCGCGGCGACGGCGACGGCATTGTCAAGGTGGCGCGATTTTATATTCAATGCCAACAATACCACAACGCAGTTCGAATTATGAAAGCGGCTTTAGCGCAGCCGGACGCTAGTCCTGAGATGAAACAAAAATTTGAAGAGACATTCCAAGCTGTTAAACAACTCGAAGCGCGTCAGTTTTTAGAAGAACTCAACGCCCGAGAAAGCGCGGGGCAGTATGCGTTAGTGTCTCAGATTTTGGAAAAGTTTCCGGTAGAGGGCGTCTCATCCGAAATTTTACAACAGGTTCGTAAAAAAATTCAGGACGTTGAGCAAATAAATCAACAAAAACAAAGCCTTTTGGACACTCTTAAAACGCATTATCAAAATCTTCCCAATGGCGAAGTAAAGACAAAGCTTGCCTCTGTTTTACGCGAGATCGTTTTAAACCTCAATCGCAACACGATGGAGCGATTATCGTCTTACGAACAAACGCTTGAAGACGATTCCCTTCAGCCGGATGAACATCTTTCTTTGGCTGTAAGTGGATGGTTGATGGGCGCGGAAAATGCAACAACCAACATCGCGGTCAGTTTATCTGCGTACAACGTCAGAAAACTTATTGAAGAATATATGGCAGCTGAAAACGACTTTCAGCGAGCGGAAATATTCAAAAAGTTCAAATCGGAAGAAGCCTCAACCGTAAAAACAGTTTCCCAAATTTTGAACGTGATGGTTCCGCCCGAAGCTGTTGAAGCGAACTCACGTATTACAGGCGACTTTTTCCGAATATCCTGTCGAAACATATTTGACAACTCAGAGTTAGAGTATTTCGTCCAACTTCCCCCGGAATACGACCCGCACCGAAAATATCCAACTATTTTAACCCTCCACGGCGAATTCTCGTCTCCCCAGATGCAAATTGATTGGTGGGCTGGAACGATAAACGAGAAGGGGGTTAGAAACGGTCAGGCAGGTCGTCAGGGGTATATTGTTATCGCCCCAGCCTGGATGCCGGAATCGACCCGAAATTACGACTATTCCGGAGCTTCTCATGGGGCGGTTTTAGGATGTCTTCATGACGCGTGCCGGCATTTTTCTATTGACACAGATCGCGTCTATTTGACCGGTTTTTCCGTTGGAGGCGCAGCGGCATGGGACATCGGAGTAGCTCATCCTGACCTGTGGGCGGGCGTTTTACCGATTGGAGCGTTAGCTGACAGATTTTTACTCTTTTGCGGATTTAACGCGCGATACGTTCCGACTTATTTTGTATTTGGTCAATATGACAACAATATTATTGGAAAGAATGCAACAAAATTACTCAACGGGTATTTTATTCGCAATTTTGACATGACAATTGTTGAATATCAAGGGAGGGGGCACGAAGATTTCCAAGAAGAAATCCTGAGAATGATGGACTGGATGAAACGACATAAACGTGATTTTTATCCGACAAAATTTGAATGCAGGTCAATGCGAACGTTTGACAATTTTTTCTGGAATTTGGAGCAGTCGCATTTCCCTCCCTCAAAAATTGCCGACCCGGTCAACTGGCCGCCGGCAAGGGGAACGACTGCGGCAAAATCCGGCTGCGTAATTCATGGAAAAGCAAGCTTGTCTGTTACGACATCTGCCGCCAATTTAACGATTTGGCTCAATCCAAACATTGTCGATTTCGACAAGAAGCTTATCTTTTTAATAAATGGTCGTAAACAAATTAACGCTACCGTTAACGGAAAAAAGCAGGTTAAATTGAACGCGGAGTACATCGAACCGGATCTGTCCGTCCTTTTGGAAGACGTTCGTACGCGCGGAGATCGACAAAATCCATTTTGGGCAAAGGTTGAAATTGCCCGTTAAGCGCCAAGCGCTTGATTTCGTCTATTTTTCTCCGCGCTTAAGCGCAGCGCTCATGGATTGATTGGTTAATCCTCGTGAAGCGTAAGAACAAACTATCCACGACAATAATAACGCCCCAATAGAAGATGCAAGCCAAACCGAGCCTGTCCACGCTAACAAAGAGGAATTTTTAAACGTTAGCGTTGCCCCGATTATCGCCGCCAGAGCAGCCATCGTCCCGATATTGATACCGTGACTTAATGGACGAATAACCTCTAAAATGGCGACTCGTCGAACTTGCGACTCCGTATTTCCCATTGCATATAACATCGACAATTCGCCATGACGAAGTAACAGATTGCGACGTATAATTGGGTAATAGCAGCAACAGTTTATCCCCAAACCGACCAAAAGCCATACTTGAGTCACGCGAATCCAGGCATTATGAACCTGCATTTGGCTGTCTTGACTCTCGAAAACAGTTTCGATTTCTGCTCCATACGAATCTAAAGCGTCTTGTAAAACCTGACGAACCTGTGCCGTTTTCTCTTGAGGACAGTCAATGTAAAACATTCGATACCCTCGAATTTCCGGGAAAAATCGACGAACATTCTCGTCGCTTGTAATCAGACTGCCGTGGAACATATCGTTATCCATAATAGCGACAACGCGCCCTTGCACTTCTCGACCGGGTCGGTCGTCAAGCAACAACCGGGAATCAAGCCCTGTCAAATTATACCGATTCTTCATTGTTTGGAAGTCAATTATAAACGGCAAAACGCGCGTGAGCATAGCCTGTTTTGTTTTAATTGCAATCACGTCCGGGTCGTCGGTTTGCAGTTCTTGTTTAATCTCTTCCTTTTGAGCCATCGGAAAGGCGTATTCTTTTCGCCATAACGCATCCCATGGGAACGATTGAATCATCGCTTCTTTCCATGCAAAAAGAGGATTGTTCATCATTCGCAGCGAAACGCCAACAATTCTGGGAGTGTACGGATTATAGAGATTCGTCAGAGACGCATCATCCCCGTCACGCAATAACGCCCGGTCAATAACAACGTCTTTAAGCGTTTCCTGTTGTTGAGCGTTAAACCCAATCTTTTCTCGATCTGATGGCAAATCAATATTCCCCATAATCGGCAGAGCCGTTTTCATAATAAGTCGATAACCACCATTATCGCGAACCGTTATTGCGTCGCTGCGATCCGTTCGGTACATAAACAGAGAAAGCGAGGTTATTAAAAATATCATTATCGCAGACAACGCCATGATAAAAAAGGAACGTCTGGGATTGCGAAGATAATTGCAAAAATCGCTTGATAATCCTGTAATTGGAATTCGTTTTAACCAATAATAATACGACCAAATCCCAAACGCTAACGCTGCCAACGCCGCATAAAAAATAATGCGCGGCAATGATTTCATTGACTCAAGATTCCACGCCATCGGCGCCGTCGCAACTGCGATTATGACAAGCCAAAATATGGTTTGAAACAGAAAATATACGAACCTGTTCGGGCTGGGTTGATAGAGTTTAGGATACTCGAATCGCCCTTGAAGCCGGGAGACGGAACGCACCTTGTCAATTTTTCGAATACTGGCAATCGACGCAATAACTGTTATCAGCCAGCCGATTGCCGCTGCAGGCAACAAAGACCAAACGTTTATATTCACATTTAAAAAGGGGACGCCGATTATGTCTAAGCCAAAATAATTGAGATAGAAAATGGCGCACGCTGTCAGGGCAATGCCTACGCCTACGCCAAGCGCTGCTCCAACGAAACTGAGAATTATATTTTCATAAATAAACGATTGACGAATATGTTTGACATTCCAACCGATTGTTTGTAATAACCCAATTATCTTGCAGCGATAATCGATGTTCAAACGCATAAAAAGCACGGTCAGGAGCAGAGAAAAAACAATAATCGCTATGCTAATTTCAATAAAGAAAATCGCAAAATCGTATGCGCCAACCGAACTAAGCGACGTTTTGTTTCTCAACGGTATAAATGTCCAGCCAACCTTTTGAGGAAATGGCGCCAATTCACTCGACCGAGGAGCTGCCAATCCCCAAACCCGGACGGTTGAAATCGCCCCTGCGCTGGTTGTAAACAGTTCTCGAGCTTCATCAAGATTAATATAAAATTTAGGCGTTGAGCCATGTAAATCCCAATATTCCTCGTCTTCAGGATCAATGATTCGATCGTCAATTGGAAACGAAACATCCCAATTATGAATACTGTTTTTATCAGAAATTCCCTGGATGCGCGGCACCCACGACCGATCATAAAAAATGGAGTTATTGTCTAAAATTTTGCTTACCGTCCACGTACGCTTTATGAGAACCGGTTCCCCAAGCGTCGAATCGGGCGCATAAAACTCCAGTTCGATTTTCTCGCCTACATTTATATCCAGAGCGTTTGCCGCCCATTGAGTTAAAGCAATGTTCCCTCTCTTAACAAAGGGAACGTGAACGTCGTCTGTTGCCGCTAAAAAAGAATAAGGTATTGAATCCCGGCAGTCTTCACGACTTTCTTTTCTGATTGCGGTAGCCTTTTTAACCAATCCGGATATCGAGTTCCCTAACCCATATTTTTTATTGGGATAGAGGATGTCAATCTGATCCATCAACGCTGCTCGTTCCTGTTCAGAAAACGCCAGTTTTCTGGACGAAACCGTCCAGAAATCCATATCTGAGGAATCCAGCTCAAATCCGTAGTCGTCTAATACAGGGCGATAGTTATAGGTAATAATGGAATCCGAAAGGATAATATTGGCTCGACCTTCGATCCCCAACTTCTTCTGAAGCCATTCCATTGATACAAATACATTAATAGCCGGTTGCTGAGTTACTTTCAGATTTAATGAGGCTATCGTATTTTCTGGAGCAATACATTTTACTGTTACAGACAGTTGCGCAATATTTCCGGTTCGTTTTGCAAACGGCGAATCAGGCGGGGCTGATTGCGGTCGTTCAATAGTAAGAATCAATCCATCTCCCACTTTAACGTTCCAGATTTTTGCCGCGTATGCACTGAGAGTCGCTTCTCCCGGTTTCGGAATTTCAAATTCAGCTTTTTTGGGCGTCTCCAAATGAGCGAATCGGCTCTCTACACCCCATAACACGCCCGCGCGTCGGTCGCCAACAGGAATCGTTTTTATCCCATCAGATCCCTCGATATGAGAAACTAACGCCATATCAAATCGCAATGCTGGCGCTAAAATAGCCGCTGACGATAATGAATAATTCTTCTCGTTAACATTCTTTTGACCAATAGAAATATCGTTAGCAAGTTGCGTTCGAAACAATGTTGGCGCTGCAAGACAAGACTCTATTCGCCCCAGACGATTTTCAACCTGGTATTTCATACTGTTGATAATCGAGTCGTTTAAACAAAAAGCGCACACGATTATTCCTGTAATCAGAGCAATGCTCATCGTCAGCGTGAAATTATCACGCTTAAAAAAACGTACGGTCCGAACAGCCAGTTTATAAGGAATAGGAGCTTTCATTGAAAT
Source organism: Thermoguttaceae bacterium (assembly GCA_045546875.1). Classification (GTDB taxonomy): domain Bacteria; phylum Planctomycetota; class Planctomycetia; order Pirellulales; family Thermoguttaceae; genus RUG11551. The sequence goes on from JAZQDP010000229.1 coordinate 8,205, forward strand.
CGCCTCCGAAATGATTCCAATTCGTTTTCCTTCACAACCTGGCGTTCTTCCTCGCGGTTAGATTTTTGAGGGGTTTGAACGTTCTCTGGCTCAATAATAACTTCATCGTCCGTTTGTTCAAAACCAAGCGATGGAGCTGCAGAGTCCGAAGAGAAACCAAATACTGGGGGTGCGTCGTCTACTTCCACGCCATATTTTTGACGCCCCGAGATTGTCCATCGTTTCTTTTCCAGTTTAGCAACCCGATCAAACTTTTCCTTGAATTCCATGCAATCGCTTGTCAAAACCAGCATTGAACCAGCCATCTTTTGAGCCGCTAAAAAATTGTCTATACACGCCTCTGCCAAGCGAGAGTCCAGCAGCGCAACCGGCTCATCAGCCAAAATAAGCGTTGGACGCTTAACCATCGCACGAACCGCGGCTGACCGCTGACGCTGATCGGCGCTTAACGTTTGCGGGTACGAATCTTGACAGTCGCTTATTTTCATCTGTTCTAACAACTCTTTAGCAAAAGAAACGTCCGATTTAAGCGGCAACCCCGTCGCTAAACAGGGAACAAGAACGTTTTCCAGAACGGTTAACTGCGGTGCCAAGTACGGCTCTGAAAAAAGAAAACCCAAGTAATCGCGACGAAATCGGGCAATCTTATGTCGATTAAACGTAAGCGGATCCGTCTCGCCAATTAAATACGAACCATCTGTTGGAGCCTCCAGACAGCCAAGAATATTGATTAACGTCGATTTGCCAGCCCCTTTCAAACCAACAACCAACAAAGACTCGCCACTGTCCAAGTCGATGCTCACACCAGAAAAAACCGTCTGGCTTTCAACATCGTCTTTATACGTCTTACTTAAATTTCGTGCAATTAAAGGCATTTTAATTCAGAATGCGTAATTTGTAACTTTTAATCCAGAATTATTTAAACAGCGAGTTAGATGCAGAAAATCCCGATTACGGCAAATCCCTATAATCTAACCTTCCGTTATCGTTTTTATCGATTTTTAGACGATTTTTGTTGAGATATAATTCATACTATATTATATAATATATAGAAAAGGATTCTCAAAATTTGATAGAACTAAAATAATCGTTATATTTAGTAGGGAGTAGGGAATGGGGAATAGGGAGTAGTTTTTTCTATTCTGCTTTATTTCCTTATCCTGAATGGAGGTATGTATGAAACAGTTGTGCGTCCTGACGCTCGGGTTGACGCTCATCGTTGTGTTTGCGTTATTCATATCAACGACGTTTTCAGCATACCATTTGATCCAGCTGATTAAAATCAATTTTTCAGCGCCTGAGACTGTTGATAAGCTGGACGAACTGTCTAAAGGGTATTTAGTGGTCTTGTCGTCAATGATAAGCGTCGCTCTGTTTTTTTTAGGACTAATCGGCTCTTTGTTGTGGACGTTTTTATTCAAAGACGACTTTGTTTCAAGCCGTCATTACGCTTTGATTAACAGAATCGTCTTTGTAACGAATATAATTCTCGTTTACGCAGCAACTGTGTTAGCAATAACCACGGCATTCTTTATGTTGATTTCCTAACAAAGACAAAGGCGCTTTGTGTAATTCTTAATTCCGCATTCCGAATTACTCTTCAAACGGCTCAATTCCCCAGCCTGCCAGGCGTTCTTTGCGGAATTCGTTCCACGTACCGTTGACGATGGCGTCTCGGGCGCGGCTGACAAGTCTTTGGTAGTACGTGATGTTGTGAATCGACAGCAGAATCGGACCGAGCATTTCGTCTGCGGCGAACAGGTGCCGGATGTACGCCCTGCTCCGTTTGCACGCCGGGCATGGGCAGGTTTCGTCGATCTGGCGCGGGTCTTCGATATACTGAGCGTTTCTCATTCTCATCGGACCGTTGTCTGTAAAGGCGAATGCGTTGCGGCCGTTGCGCGTCGGCATGACGCAGTCAAACAGGTCGACGCCCCGGTGGATGCACTCGATTAAATCGCGCGGCGTCCCGACGCCCATCAGGTACCGCGGTCGGTCAGTCGGCATGGCGGGTTCGGTAAAATCGATGGTTCTGTACATGTCTTCCGGCGGCTCGCCGACGCTCAGCCCGCCGATTGCGTACCCCTCAAAGCCGATTTCCGCCAGCTTTTGAGCGGATTCGACGCGCATTTCTCGAGAAAGCCCGCCCTGAACGATTCCAAACTGCGCCTGATCTTCCCGGCTATGGGCGTCTCGACAGCGTTTCGCCCAGCGGATAGTCCGCTCAAAGGCGTCGCGAATGACCTTGTCGGTATTGGGTAGACCAACGACGTGGTCGAGAACCATGGCAACGTCCGACCCGAGCGCTTCCTGAATCTGAACTGAGCGTTCCGGAGTCAGCGACAGCAGCCGCCCGTCAATATGCGACCGGAAATTCGCCCCTTCCTCTTTGATTTTGAGTAGTTTCGCCAGAGAAAATATTTGAAATCCGCCGCTATCGGTGAGAATGGGTCCGTTCCAGCCGCAGAATTTATGAAGCCCGCCGAGTTTGGCGACGATTTCTTCGCCCGGACGCAGCGACAGATGGTACGTATTTCCGAGAATCATCTGCGAGCCGGTCGCTTCGAGCTGGCTGATTTCGATTCCCTTGACAGAACCGACCGTCCCAATCGGCATGAACGCCGGGGTCTGGACGACTCCGTGCGGGGTGTGGAACACGCCTCGCCTCGCCCGGCTGTTGGCGTCAACTGCTAAAATATCAAAGTTAAAATTCTTATTCATATTATTAAGCATAACGAATTATCGCTTTTTGTCAAGGAGCAATAAGGAAGAAGAAGGGGCAGGGGAACGCCCGCAAAATTTTCCGATTTTTTCTATCTTCTAAATTGCTGTTGACGGAATTATAAAAAATATCTATACTCCAACTCGTTACCGTAGCAAGCGGCGTTAATCAGACTGTTAGTAGATCACAGTTCCCATCATTTCGCCATTAGCATTGGAATTTACAATCAAAAACAGGAAACTGTTTAAAGCATACAACCAATAATTTGTGTCATATAAACATAAAATGAGAACAAAAAACTTATATTTTAGTTTAATCGGGCTTGTTTTTGTTCTTTTTTCCGCAACGGGAAAAGCCCAATTGCCTCAGCAGGGGCAAATTTGGAAAGAATACAACATCCGCCCATACACGCAAGGGGTTACTAATACCAGCCGCCCGGAACAGGCAATCATGGATGCAATTTTACGTCAAACGGGTCATCAGGTATGGTGCGGAGCCGTTCCCGGTATGCTTAGCGTCAACGAGAACATGATTCACGTCTATCACACTCCCGAAATTCAAGAACAGGTGGAAGCAATTGTTAGACAATATCTTCTTTCTGGCAACCGAACAATCACATGGCAATTTCGAGTTATGACTGTCAACAGCCCTAATTGGCGTGTACAAGCATTTCCTTTTTTACGAGCAGCGGAAACACAAAGTCCCGGTTCAGCAGCCTGGATTCTCAACATATCAGATACGCCGAATTTGATCAGAATTCTTCAAGATCGATACGGTTTTCAGCAAGTTAACTCTCCTATGGTAACAGTGCACAACGGTCAACCTGTAACAGTAAACCTGACGCACCCGCGCCAATACACTCGCGGCGTTTATCCAGACCCAAACGGCGGAGGCATGAGAACCGCCAACGGACTGGTCGAATCAGGTTGCAAACTGGAATTCACCCCTTTGGTTACCGGCGATGACCGAATTGTAGACGCTTTGGTTCAGGTTCATATCGATAACTTGGAAAGAGTGTACGACGTCAACCTTCCGTTAAACTATAGTCGACGAGGCGCAAATAACTCAGCCAAAATTCAAACGCCACGTATTGACCAATTTCGATTTCAAGAACGATTTATGTGGGCTGCAGACAGAGCATTGCTCATTTCTGTTGGAATCACGCCGTCCCCCATTCCAGAACGTGGTTCATACGCTCCGGGACTTCCAGTATTAGGAGCAGATCGAGTCGAAACGCTCATTCTGATTACGCGACAACAATAGAAAATACTGGACTTTCTAAGATTCCCAGTTCAAGTCTCAATGGCTTTAACGGGAAATTTTTTGTCCCAAAACGTTAATCGTTAAAATCGATACAATCGTTAAAATCGATACAATCAATTTAACTGGACCTTAAACTAGAAAAATTTTTTAGTTTTTTAATAAATTTCGTGAATTTTTGTTCCACAAAATTCAAATTTCATGTATCATAATAATTGGTGCAATTGATACAACCGTTACTTTTGGAATAATGGCAACAATCGACACAAGCGGATTATCTGCCAAAATCGATTCATACCTTTGTTCCGAATGTAACGATTATATCGAAAGCGCTGAAGACTACACCATGATTTACAGAATTAGACCTCATCATTGCCCATTACAGACTTTATCGTCCGTGATCGGCAAAAAATTTAAGCTTTTCTTTTTTAACTGCATTGAGACTACACCATGATTAACAACCGCAGCAGCTCCCTGCGCGCAGCAGGGCGTTTTAGAACACTGCGCATTGAAGGACTGGAATCCAGACAGATGCTTAGCGTAACGCAAGGCGTCGATTTGTCTGCCGATTTGGAAAGCGACTATAGTTATACTTCGTACGCTAAAAGCGGCGTTATGAAATACAATTCCGTTGTCGACGATTTAATCGGCTTGACACAGGTACAGCAAAAGTATTCACTTTCCGGCTCAGGTCAGACTGTTGTTATTATCGATTCTGGCATTACTGCTGACCACGCGGCGTTTAGATCTAATCAAATTGTTGGCGGATGGGATTTTGCAGAAAATGACTCCAACCCGTCAGACGATTCTTCATACGGCGGGCACGGAACGCATTTAGCAGGCATTCTTGCTGGCTCAACGACCAAATACACTGGCGTCGCACCCGGCGTTGATCTGGTTATCCTGCGCGTGTTCGATAATAACGGCGTCGGTTCGTTTGAACTAATCGAAGAGGCTTTGCAATGGGTTG
>JAZQDP010000230.1:0-11774 GCA_045546875.1 Thermoguttaceae bacterium
TGGTTAGTAGTAAGTGTTTAGCAAAAAACGCTTACTTCCTTACCACTTAATACTTACTACTTAACACTCACTATTGCCAACTGCCCAAGATGACTGCCAACTCCAATTCTTCCGGCTCAACGATTGACTATAATCAGCCAACGCCGTCGTCGTTTTTAATGGAACTTCGCGCCCACAAACAGGTTGCGTGGGATCGTTTTATCGCGCTATACGGGCGTCTGATCAGTTTCTGGTGTTATAAACGCGGCATTTCCAGCCGATCGGTACGTCAGGAAATTATCTGCGACGTCTGTATTCGCGTAATGGAATCCATCGAAACGTTTCACAAAAAAAAGCCGACTGACAAATTCCGCAACTGGCTTCACGTCATTGTTGACAATCACATTACTTCTCTCCAGCGTAAATATCAGGAAGAACAAAAAGTTTATCCAGCTTACGATCCGGATTCTTTTGACGTTGCCGACCCACATTCGTCCATTTTGGAAACTCTTATCAAGCAGGAAGAAAAAGAGAAAAGAGAAATCAATCCGCAGGACATTGAAAATCTGAACGAAGATATGATTTACGCTCAGGATCTGATGAGAGTTTTAGGCTCACAGTTTTCCCAACGTTATATCGACATTTATTATCAGCTTACCTGCGAAGGTAAAAAGGCGGTTCACGTAGCGGAAATGATGAACATGAAGCCTGCTGCCGTTCGGCAAATTCGAAAACGAATCAACGATTATCTTAATCAGTATTTTGGAGAGTTAAACGATATGGAAGATTCCGATGAGTGAATCCGTTCCCAACGCCCATGAACAACTCTGATCCGCTGCCGTTTCAGACAGAGGTTTCCAGTTTGCTGCACAAACTGAGTAACAATCTGAATGAAGACCTGACATTCCAGCTGCCCCTGATTGTAGGGCAATATTGCCTGATTCGGCTCTTAGGACGAGGCGGAATGGGAGACGTTTACGAGGCGGAAAACATCCCTCTCAAACGACGGGAAGCCATTAAATTCGTTCGATCAAAACTCTTGCTTAACTCTCAAGCAATAGAACGCTTTCAAACGGAAATCGAATCGACGGCAAAGCTCCGTCATCCCAATATTGTGTCTGTCTATAATGCCGGTCAGTACGAAGGGCGCCCCTATATGGTGATGGAGTTTCTGGAAGGACAAACGGTTCAGCAGTACGTTCGCCGAAAGATGGAACTGGGAGAGCCGCTGACGGTTAAAGAAGCCGTCAACATCGTCATTCAGGCAGCGCAAGGTTTGCAGTACGCCCATGAAAAAGGGGTGGTTCATCGAGACGTCAAGCCGGGAAACCTTTGGATTGATCCGGATGGAAAGGTAAAAGTTCTGGACTTGGGGCTGGCGCTGGCTGCCGCTGACGACGATGCGAAAAAACACCCTGTTGGAACGCCGGACTTTATGTCTCCGGAACAGTGTTCGCCTCAAGGAACGGTCAATCCCCGGTCTGACGTTTATTCTTTGGGCTGTACGCTGTTTTATATTCTTACCGGAACCGTTCCGTTTTGTTCAGAGGAGTTTTCAACGCCTGAAAAGAAAATGGAGGCGCAAGCGCAGTGCGTTCTCCCGCCGTTGTCGGCGTACAGAAAAGGGATTCCCAATCGCGTTCAGAAAACGTTAAATCGCATGACCGCAAAAGACGCAGCAAACCGTTATGCGTCCATGAAAGAAGTTATCGAGGCGTTATCTCCTAACCCTGCAGGATGGAAACGAATTGCCAGCGCCGCAGCGGTCGTTATAATATGCTCTGCCGTTGCATGGGGATTAAGCGTCAAAAACAAAATCGTTGACGTTCCGTCTGAATCAGGAGTTGAGAAACAAATAAATCCTGACGTAACAGGCGCTTTTCCTACCGGGAAACAAGCCGGAGACAAACTCGTTCGGGTTGTCAATGGAATTGAGTACGTTTTTCGATGGTGTCCGCCGGGATCGTTTCTCATGGGAAAACATGGAATCCGCATTACAAACGACATGTCTGTTGACGAACTTCTGAAAATTGCCAAAGATAACAAGCTGCTGGACGACAATCAGATTCACGAGTTTGAAAGCAGGCATGAAGAATTAAAAAGACGAGATAGTGTGACAGACTCTATAATTCAGCAGGAAACGCTTAAAATCGACCTTGATTTTTTAAAAAACGACGTCTATCATAAATTGTCATTTAATTCAATAGTTAATGCACAGACGCCGCCGGTCGAGACAACTATTCGCCGTGGTTTTTGGATCCTTGACTGCGAAGTAACTCGGCAAATGTGGTTTTCTGTCATGCCGGACAGTTCCGCCAACGGACAGATTAGAACGCTCAACGAATTAGATTTTGTCCCGGTAAGAATGGTAAATTGGCAAGACGCTCAGGACTTTTGTAACGCTCTTTCCGAAAAGATTGGCGATAAAGTCGAACTGCCCAGCGAAACGCAATGGGAATACGCTTGCCGAGCAGGAGAAGATGAGACGCCGTTTGAAACAATGAGCGCCCAGAGCGTTTCGTTCAAAGATATGCTCAGCCAACCGAAGCTAATCAGAAGCAAGGCTCCCAACGCGTGGGGAATATACGACATGCCAGGCAACGTTCAGGAGATCTGTTCCGATGAGTACGTTCCGGACAGGAGCGACTCTCAAACAATTCAAAGCCATTCAAACGCTGAAAAACCTTTGTTGTACGACCAGCAGGCGAAAACGCTTCGCGGCGGCTGTTATCTCAACAATTTGGAACTGGAAGATTTCTTTTCAGTACGCAATCCGTTGTCGTCAGGCTTGCGCGCCCCGTCCGTCGGATTTAGACTGTGCGTTGAGCCGAAAAAATAACGGCGTTACTTAACTTTTTTCATTTCTCCTCATTTTCTAAATCGCGCACCGTGTCAATGAATTCCATAAACAGTTCGATACTGTTACGTTGTTCTTCTTCAAACTTTTCCTTCAATCCCTGATCTAACAGAAGACGACATAACCCAACGTGCAAACTCCATCTTGACGGTTCCAATTGCAACGCGGTTCGGAACAGCTTTTCCGCCAACGGATAGTTGTCGTTTATGTAATAATAAACTGCCAGTTCTTCGTATGCGTTAACGCAGAACGGATCTTGTTCCAAAATTGAAATGTAGCAATTCGGAATGTCTAAAGACGAATCTTCGTAATAGTATTTATAACTTTCAAGAATGCGTTTCCATGATTCCAGAAAAGACGATTGCGGATAGCGAACCAGTAATTCGTCTATCTTTTGAATCTCTTTGGAATAGCTTTCGGACGTTCTGTCATTACTTTCAACGCACGTTTCCAAACTATCGAAGAAATCGGAAACTATCGACATGAAAGAGTCCAGTTTTTTGCTGTCGTCTGAGTTGTGTTCGTTTTCCATTTCTTTGCGTTTGTTGTTAAATGATATAGAGAACGTTACCCGACTTAATAGTATTAACAATTAGCCGACCAACGGGAGGCGGATTATTAGCAAGCGCGCGGTAGCGCCTCGCCGCCCGTGAACGGACTGACCCACTCTCACGCAACGAGCAGTGCTTTGCGTAATTCCGAATTCCGAATTACGCATTCCGAATTAATCCTTGTTTCGCACCATTTTCGGCAAATATCGCCCCAAATGCGGGGGCTGATTGTATCCGACGTTTTGCCAGACGATTGACATTCGGTAGACGTGGTCGGTCATGAGGCAGTTGACGCGATACGGCGTTGGAATCGTTGTCGAAAAAATATTGATCTGAGCGGGATTTTCAGCGTTGTACAGGATTATTTCTTCCCGCCAGTCGCCCAGGATGTCCGCCTGCAGATTGGGATTGGACTTGGTTCCGTTAATCGTCGACGAATGATTTATTCTCCAGAACGTTACAAGTCGACCGTTTTTCCACGAGTCGATAGCGCCTCGGTCGAACAGCTCGTCCTGCAAGTCGCCGTCCCAGTAAATGCGGAAATTCTGAGATGGACGTCTATCCGATATCTTCTTGCCGTCCAAAGACCACAACCCGTCCGCTGCGTACGACCAGACTTCGTATCCGGGATTGTCTGCGTCGACGTCCGCCGCCAAGCCGCGTCCAACGTCAAAACCGGCGTGAACGCCCCAGAGAATCTTGCCGTCCGCTGCCCGGACTTCCATACCGTAGTCCGCCGTCTTGCTTTCGTGAACATCAAAGACGTAGAGATTCTCATTATCGTCTTTAGACGTTGTACTAGAGAACAGATGCAGGGCGTCGCCGTGCCCTAAACCGGTTCGATACAGTAACGTTCCGTCGTCGTCCAGAGCGGCGGAGCCGTAAACGATTTCGTCTTTTCCATCGCCGTCCAGATCGCCGACTGCCAGATTGTGGTTCCCCTCTCCGTAAAGCCCTTTGCCCGGCGTTTCGCTTTTATGCATCCAGCGCAGCTTGAGGTTCTTCCCGTCGAAGTCAAACGCCATGACGTACGCCGCCGTATAGTACCCGCGACAAAAGACGGCAGACGTACTTTTCTTGTCCAGAGAAGCAGCGCAGGCGAGGAACCTGTCACAGCGGTTTCCGTAGTTGTCGCCCCAGCCGTCAGCGGTGTATCGATCCAGTTTCCGAACCGTTCGCGGGGCGGGATAGTCAATCGTACAGATCGCCGCGCCGGTCTCGCCGTTAAAGACGGTGAGATATTCCGAACCGTTAAGAACGCGCCCAACACCACAGCGGTAATCCGCTTTGGCGTCGCCGATAACGCGCCCCTGACCGTCAACCGTTCCGTCTGCGGTTTTACAGATCAGTTCCGCCTTGCCATCCCCGTCGAAATCGTAAACCAGAAAGGGAGAATAATGCGCTCCCGATCGGATATTAACGCCTAAATTGACGCGCCAGAGCTTCTTCCCGTCCAGCGTATAGGCGTCGATAAACGTCGTGCCCGTATACCCGTTTTGGGAATTGTCGCGCGCGTTGGTCGGTTCCCATTTGACGATCAACTCATACCGACCGTCGCCGTCCAGATCGGCGCAGCTCATGTCGTTGGGGCAATACTGGCACGTTGACCCGTCAGGCATAGTTTGATCGTCCGGCACGTCCAGCGTCAGGGTCAGAACCCCGTCTTTCCAAACCTTAACCGCCGGGCTGACGTCGCCTTTATATTCTACCGCGTAGACAGAATCGCTCGTCCCATCCCGGTCGAGATAATTAGACCCGGCGGACGCATCAAGAGCCGCAACCGGTTTCCCGTCCCGCAAAAGCGTATAGACAGCATCATCCGCATCGCTGGGCAGAACACGCCACGACGTAAAGACGCCCTGCGGGGTTTGAATCGCGACCACGCCCCGATCAATGAGTTCTTCCCCCCGCGCTACCGCAGCTGTCAAAACCAGCAGGAATAGTATGTATACATGAGAACGATAATTTTTCATAGCTTTCGTTTCCTTTCAAATATTATTATAACAGGAGCAGAGAAATTTTCTACTCCCCCACAAAGGAACCATTTGCGAAATCGCTAATTGCTCGCATGTATTTTGCAGTATTTTCTGTTTTAAAAATCTTTTCGAGATTTTTCTTATATTTTTCTGTTCAGCGCTTCTCAAATGAAAAATTTTAGTGTATAATAATATATAAGTGTAAAAGCATTTTCCGTTTGCAGTCGGTTGTCCCGGCGCAGACGTCGTTTTATATAATCGTCAACCAGTTTTCCCAACGAGAGAGAAAAACATGGCTAATAATCAATACCGTTTATTTCAGTCCAGCCGCATTTTAACAAAAGGATTTCTGGCGGCGTTTGTTTTAGGGCTTTTTGTTTTGAATGCCAGCGCAATGGCAGACATTGTTGAACGCTATAACGCCGGCGGGACGCTGACAGCGTCTGGAAGCGACGTTGCCGCTGTTCAAAATGCGGCGGGATTGGCAGAAAACGACGTCATTATCATTTCTGGAACGGCAACGCACAATACGGGGATTCCTCAAACGATTCAAAATTTCACAATTCGTTCTTCACAAGCTGGCGTTAAACAGACCATTAAAGCAGGAAACACTCGATTATACAACTTTAACGATGGCGTGAAGACGTACAACATCAATTTAAAAGATCTGGATTATCAGGGCTATTCAAGCGCCGTTGGCAACGCAATTGGTCTGTTTATGCACACGTCTCCGAATTTGACGTTAAATATTAACACAGATAACGTATCCTTTACAGGATTTAAAGCCTCTACTCATCATGGCGGCGTTTTTGGGCTTGACAGTGGAGGGAACCTCAATATTACCGCAACCAACGGTCTTGTTTTTGACGGCAACAGAACAAACGCCACTACAGGTGGGGCTATTCACGTTAATACTGGAACGCTTTCAATAAAAGCCGATACGCTAACGTTTAAAAACAGCTACGCCAAAACCACCGGTGGAGCTATTCATACCGCAAATAAGATAACAATCGAAGCGGATGCCCTAACGTTTGAGGACAACTCCTCTGGCAGTCATGGCGGCGCGATTCACGGCGCTGCAGGCGTAAATCTTAACATTACCGGAGGGGCTATTACATTTGCTCGAAACTCTAACGGTTCCGGCGACGGTGGCGCGATTCGCATGGCAGACGGTGGCGTTAATATTTCTGGAAAGAATAGTAATTCTGCAATCTCTTTTAGCAATAACGTTTCCAAGGGACTTGGAGGAGCGATTAGCGCCAGAGCAAACATCTCAAATGGAACGTATACATTTGAAAACAACTCTGCCGGAACCTACGGCGGCGCTATTCATGGCGGAATTGTTACGTTTTCAGGAGATGGATCGTCCGCTGTCTTTACTGGCAACAAAGCTGCCAGTGGCGGAAACGACCTCAACATTAGCGGTTCCTCTGGAACGGTATTAAGTTTTACCGATAACGGGACTTATTCCTTTGACGGCGGCATTCGCATCGCTAACGCTGGCGTACAAACGTTGATTGACAAAGCTCAGGTTACAATTGCTGGACGCGCAGGCGATTCTACCAACAATTATAATCTGGAAAATATGTATATTACCAACAGCGGCAAGCTAACGGCTAAATTAGACAATATTAATACGTTTACAGGTTCGTTTAATCTTGGAGCCGGTTCAACGGGAACGTTAGAATTAAATGTTGGCGCCGGCTTCTCTAAACAGATTTCTTTATCGGACGTTGCTGTCAGTGGCGATGGCGTTTTTGCCAAGACTGGGGCTGGCTCGTTGACCTTGGCTGGCTCAAACTCTTATGTGGGCGAAACGAAGGTTTCTGGCGGAACGCTACTTGTTCCATCTTCCACCTCTTTGACAACTGCAAGAGCTACTATAGAAACAGGCGGAACATTTAGAGTTGGTTCCGATATGTTTGGTACAGACGTCTATATCGAAGGTGGAACTTTTGTAATTGGCGATACGATAGCGTCCTCGATTTTGAACGTCAACGCTCTTTCCCTCAATGGCGGCTCGATCAACTTTAATTTTAACGATAGCGCCAACGACGACGCTGACTGGCTCAAAGTCGCTACCGCCACCTTGAATTCTGGGTATATTGATCTGTCGTTTACGTCCGACACTGCCAGTACGTGGTGGGATTATATTCATGATAATTTCTCTGCTGGATTCTCCATTATTAACGGTTTTATTTCAAATTATGACCAATTTAGCTCTGACAATGTTAAAGTTTCTGTCAACGGCATGCCGACCAACTCTTGGAAGCTGGAAGCTCAATCTGATCAGGTTTTGCTTTTGGCGGTCGGCGATGGCGTCGATCCGGAACCCGCAGGAAGCCTGTGGTACGATGCTAACACTTCGGATATTGGTTTGACGAATTGGACGATTACCGGAACCGATAAGCTCGGCGCCAAGTTTACCGAAGGCGGTAACTCGGCAACGTTTACCGGTATCGTTGCCATGGAAAACTCTGGAACGTTTAACGTCTCCGAGGACAGAAACTTGACGCTTTCAGGCATCGTTTCCGGCAGCGGCTCTGTTACCAAAATAGGCGATGGTACACTGACCCTTTCCGCCACAAATACGTATACGGGAGATACAAACGTTTCTGCTGGGACATTGGAATTGACCAGTACCGCAACGTTGGCGTCTTCTACGATAAACGTTAGCGACGGGGCGACGCTGTTATATAATAACACTGTCCCGCATAACACAAGTCCTTTAACAATTAACGTAAATGGCGGTACGCTTGAGTTTTACAACACAACGGCTGCTGAAACTCATACCATCAATAATGGTATTTGTTCTGGTATTGCTGGGCAAGACGTTACTATCAACGGAACTGGAGCGACGTTGCTTATCGACGGTGGAGGAACCATTGCTGCCATGGCGGGAACAGGGGCGTCTACGATCACTTTCGCGTTGGACTCTAATTCGGTTATAGACGTCAAAAACGGCTATTTTATCAACGGCGGCTACGCAAAACAAAACTGGGACAACAACCAGGCAACGCTTCATATCGGCGCGACCGGTAAAGTTGAGCTATGGGACGGCGCCCAGATGAAAGTCGGCGGTTTAACCGGAGAGGTTGGCGCGCAACTTGTCGAAACCAAAGGCGGTAACGGCATTTCCATTGGCAACGGTACAACGTCAGATCAAACCTTCGTTTATAACGGGTCGATTTCACTCAATGCCAAGGCGCTTACTAAAGTCGGAGATGGAACGCAGGTTCTCAACGGCAATATTGTCAATGCAAAAACAACAGTCAACTCAGGCACGCTAGTTTTGGGAACTGCCGGAAATGAAATAAATATTGGAACGAACTCTCTTATTAAAACTAATGGCGGCGCGGTTCGCGTTGACGGTAATATTATTGTGAATTCCAGCTACTTGTCTGCCGGTGGAACTTGGACCGGCGATGGAAGCATAACCGTCAATAATGGCGGCGTATTGCGAGCTTATGGGGCATTTGCTTACGCCAAAGGAATTACACTCAACGGCGGCATGTTATTTAATGATGGCGATAGCGACGGTAGCGCTACTGCCCAATCAACATTTTCGTCGCCAATTACAATTACTGAGTCAGGCGGAAGCGTACAAGCAGGTTGGAGTAGCAGTAAGAGCGGTCAATTAACGCTTTCTGGCGGATTATACGGCTCTGGAAATCTGACTGTCAATTCAGACAGTAACATGGGATGGATATATATAACCGGCGAAGGAAATTACACAGGTACATTGATCCTTAAAGGAAAAATCGTTACTGGACCAACGAATAAAGGAAGCGCTGATAATCCCGCAAGTACAACTCCTTACCTTGGTTCAGGAGAGATTCAACTTGCTGGCGGTCTTATGCTTAATAACAGCAGTTACTGGGACGTCCCCAATAAAATAAATGTCGTTTCTAATTCTTCAATTCGAGCGGGTTATAGCAGACCGTTTATTTTCTCAGGCCCCATTATCGGTTCAGGAAATCTAACAGTTGAAAATGACAATTCTTGGATTGTTTTGAAAACCCAATCGCCAGACAATTCGTTTACCGGCGCTTTTCAGATAAACTACAGTTCATCGTCTTCACAAGGTAGAGTGCGGTTTGAAGCAGAACAGCCTTTGGGCGCCAATGTCGGTCAGGGGAATATCTACGGTACGTTAGACATGAACGGGTTTAGTCAGAAATTCAACGGACTTTACAACAATGGTAATAAAGGTACGATTTATAATAATGCTTCAAACCTGTCAACTCTGACGATTGATACAACATCGAAAGATTTGACATTCCAAAGCGCCATTAATGGCAATATTGAACTTGTCATAGACGGCAATGGAAAACAAACGTTTACTAATAATGCAAGTTCGTTTACAGGCAATGTTGTTATTAACGGGGGTACGGTAACTCTCTCAAGTGGCAATTCCGGTGGCAACTCCACTTTAGGTAAAGTCCAAGCAGGTAGAACTATTCACGTCAACCAAGGGGCGGAACTTAACCTTAAAGCTCAAGATGTTTTTACCAACGCTCATGCACAAAATCCACTGATGTTTGTGGTCGACGGTGGAAAAATTTCTAACACAGACGCTTACTATAACTACCTTACCAATCTGACGCTCAAAAACGGAGCAGAACTTTATGCCTCTGAAGGTAACGCTACTTGGAAGGCTTATAAATTGCACAATTTGAAAGTTGAACGCAACAGCGACGGTTCTGCCGGAGCGTCGGTTTCGATTACCGCTGATTCGTCAAAACCAAACGCGACGATTGGTTTTGGAGATATAAGCGATGTAATCAGAGATGGAAACTCGGTTTCAACAATTAATGTGGAAGAGATTACCAGTGCGAATGCGGCAACGAGCGATAGCGTTTCTGATCTTGTTATTTCTGCGGTTATTACAGACCCAACTTACCAAACCAACGGCGGACTTAAAAATGCTACGAAAATTATTAAGACTGGCGCGGGTACAATGGAACTAACCGCCGCTAATACCTATACTGGCGGGACGACAGTTTCTCAAGGCGCTCTGACCTTGGCAAGTACAGGCAGCATTGTTTCTGACGTTACGGTCGAGTCTGGCGCGTCATTTATTGACGCCGCGCGTCAGATTACGTCAAATGTTACCCTCAACGGCGGCTCGTTTATCGTTGGAGATACAATTGCCACCGCGGAAATTGAAATTGGCGATTTAATCGTCAACGATGGTTCTATCTGGTTTGATTTCAACAGTAGTTCCGTCAATGACGATTACGATTACTTGACTACTGGAGCCGCGACCATCAATTCCGGTTCGATTAACATCACGTTTAATAATGGCGACCAAACCGAATGGTGGAACAACAACACAGATGACGGTTACGTTCTGATTGACACAACGTCATTGAGCGCGGATTTGAATAATATCCAGCTTTTGGTTAATTCCACGCCGACATTGGCTTGGTATCTGGATAAAAGAGATAATTTCATCGTTTTGAAGAACCAGAACATTGAACCGCCGGTAACAGATTTATATTATCGCGCCAATTTGGCTGACGACATTGCCGCTGAGAAATGGACTATTGACGGGTCTAATAAGAAGGGCGTAACGTTTACCGAAGGGGCCGCTTCCGCAACGTATGCCGGCGGCGTAGAAATGAACGCGGCTGGAACGTTTGAGGTGAGCGAGAATAAGAACTTGACCCTTTCCGGCGTCGTTTCCGGCAGCGGTGAGATTGAAAAACTCGGCGACGGTACTTTGACTCTTTCCGGCAACAATACCAATACCGGCAAGACGACTGTTTCCGAAGGAACGCTCGCTCTGACCGGCGCCGCTGTCAAGGCGAACAATTCAATCGAAGTTGCTCAAGACGCGACTTTGGAATACAACGTTGCCGCTGGCGAAAAACAGCTGACGTTCTCGGACGATGTTACCGTCTCCGGCGCTGGAGACGTTGTCAAGACGGGATCTGGCAAGCTCAAGATTCTCGCGGCCGACGGTCAGTTTGAATCGAATACGTTTGCCGTCAATGCCGGCGAACTGGACTTCAAGGGACAGTACAACGGCGACTTGACAGTCAAATCTGGCGCGACGCTTTCGCCCGGCAATTCCGTTGGAGATTTGACCGTATACGGCGACGTTAAAATCGACGCCAGCGGAACGCTTCTGTTTGAGTTCAGCCCTTATAATGAAGATCCTGCAATGCAGGAATTTGATACGCTTGCAATTACAGACGCATCTAACGAATTGGTTCTTGATACAAATTCAATCGTCAAGCTGTTCTTTACAAGCGCGGCTGACGCCAACCTTTGGGCGGCAGAAGGCGCGGAATACAAGCTGGTTTCAGACGAAGGGTTTGTCGCGGACGTTACCGACATGAGCGATTTGCTTGGGAACTACAACGCTCTGTTTAGCTTGGAAGGCAGAAGTCGGAGGCCAAGCGG
>JAZQDP010000231.1:0-1604 GCA_045546875.1 Thermoguttaceae bacterium
CCTGACGGTCGTCGTGGCGGTACGCCTCTTGCTCCTGGTGCTAACCCTATGCACGGCAGAGATAACAGCGGTGCGTTGGCTTCCCTTGAATCGGTTGCGAAGATTCCTTACGAATATTCGAGAGACGGTATTTCGAACACCTTCTCGATTACGCCCGGTTCGCTTGGTAAAGACGAAGACTAAGCCTATCTTTGGCGCAGTCAGCGTTTGATTGCTTATTTTCGGTGGCGTTTCGTATTATGGGTTGTTTCATCGAAACGCCCCGAGAGAATATAATAAAGAAAGGAGATACAATTATGTCGAATAGAGTAGATAATTTGGTTCAGATGTTGGATACCTACGTTAGCGACGGCGGTTTCCACCTCAACGTAAACGTGTTCAATCGTGAAACTCTTCTTGATGCACAGGCGCATCCTGAAAAGTATCCTCAGCTCACCATCCGTGTTTCCGGTTATGCTGTAAACTTCATTAAGCTTACCAAAGAACAGCAGGATGACGTTATTTCTAGAACCATTCACGAATCCATGTAATGGCGTGATGGATTTTGAAGTAGATGATGTGATAAAGAACTGCCGCCGCATAACAACGACGGCAGTTTCGTTTTTTTTGTTGACAGCGTACTTAAAATATCAAAGATTGTATTTGAAAACGTTAAATTGTACTTTAAATTAATTATCAAAAGAGAGGAAAAACCGTGAAAAAAGGTTTATTAAAAACGCTTGCTTTGACGTTGGTTTGCTCGTTTTCGATGGTGGCGGCAGGCTGTGAAGTGTTGAACGCTGCGGTAAGCGAGGCATTAAATAGTTTGACAAGCGAACAAAGTAATACGGAAAATGATACGGAAAGCGAATCGAAAACGGAAGATTTGTTGGATTCAAGCGAGGAGTCGGGGGATATTTCGGCGGATAATTCAGACGTTTCGAGTGATTCGGATGCGGGGAACGTAGAAGATATCGTTACGCAAGATTTTTCTATTCATTTTTTGGAACTTGGCAATAAATATACGGGGGATTGCACGTTGATTGACGTGGGTGATACCGAGGTGTTGATTGACGCGGGATCGAGAAAAAATTCTGCGACGACCATTTCGTCGTACGTGCAGAAATATTGCGAGGACGGCGTTTTAGAATACGTCATCGCAACGCACGCCGATCAAGACCACATTGCAGGTTTTGTGGGAAATAGCGGCACGCCGATACGGACGGGGATTCTTTATCAATACGAAGTGGAAAGGCTGATTCAATTCCCTTTGACGGGCAAATCTGCGCTTACTGATAAGGGCAATAAATCGATGTACGGCGAATACCTTGACGCCGTTGAATATGCGAAAGGTAAGGGCGCGGTGGTGTATACGGCGTTGGAGTGTTGGAATAATGCAAACGGCGCGCAGCGCAGTTACGATTTAGGCGGCGGCGTTACGATGAATTTCCTCTATCAGCGTTTTTACGAAGAAACGACGAGCGATGAAAATGATTATTCCGTTTGTATGTTATTGACGCAAGGCGAAAACAATTATTTATTCACGGGAGATTTGGAACACCGCGGCGAGGCTTCGCTGGTAGAAAAGAACAGTTTGCCTGAATGTGAGTAAGTCGGATCGTAGC
>JAZQDP010000232.1:0-3494 GCA_045546875.1 Thermoguttaceae bacterium
AATGACAGCGGTCAGAAAACAGGAAAAAGAACCACAAAATGCGGGAGAACCAAAATCAAATCCAATTGGATAACCGCTATGCTCAGCGTGGTTCGGTACAATCCCAAAATCAATGAGTTTTACAACAGACTGACTGCAAAAGGAAAGGCGAAGAGATTGGCGCTTATCGCTTCAATGAGAAAGCTGCTGACAATCCTTAACGTCATGATTCGCAATAAACAAAAATGGAATGAACATAAAAATGCAAATTCCGAAACGAATCAAAATGAAGTGCAAGTTGCAGCTAAAACAACGACTAAAAAGCCGTCAACCAAAACAAAGAAAGTAACAACAGTAAAATCTGTTGCTTTTACAAAAAAGACAAAAAGTGCTACAAAAACAAAAAAACAACGCGATAACATTGAACCGTAGTTCAATATTATCGCGTGATTAACGAACTAAAGCATTATGCTTCGTTACCAGCTATTCCTGGCAGGTTGCTCCTCAGCAGAGCCTGCTTCCGCTTCGCTGGATAGAGATAATATAGCTTATGCTTTGTTCCATGCCTAAAAAAACCTAACAAAAACCTAAATTTTCCCAAAATTTTCGTATTTACCTACTTGACTTTAACACAGAAACTCCAAATACATTCTAAATACGCTCTAAATTCCTTATTTTCGCCGTCCTTGACGAATTCTTTTCTCAAGATATAATATATAGTCAATAAATTATGGGCGACCGCGCTGGGTCGCCTCAACACTTCACTCTTAACTCTGTACAAATCATGCGATACAATCCCGCCGTTGTCGAGCCGAAATGGCAAGAATACTGGAAAGTCAATAACACGTTCGCGGTAGACGCCCATCTGCCCGAAGGCGCCAAGAAGAAATACGTTCTGGACATGTTCCCGTACCCCAGCGGAAACGGGCTTCACGTCGGGCATCCGGAAGGGTACACGGCAACGGACATCGTTTGTCGATACAGCCGCATGAACGGATTCTCGGTCATGCACCCGATGGGCTGGGACGCTTTCGGCTTGCCGGCGGAACAGTACGCCAAAAAGACGGGAATTCACCCGCGAATCACCACTCACAAAAACATCGACCGGTTCCGCAGTCAGCTTCAGGCGCTGGGGTTCTCGTACGACTGGAATCGCGAGCTGGCAACGACGGACGTCGATTATTTCCGCTGGACGCAGTTTATCTTCCTGGTTCTGTTCGACACGTGGTTTGACGCGGAACAGCAAAAAGGACGTCCGATTTCCGAACTCCCGATTCCGGACGACGTCAAAGCGCAGGGCGACGAAGCCGTCAGACGTTATCAGGACGAACATCGTTTGGCGTATCAGTCTTACGCGCCGGTAAACTGGTGCGCGGAACTGGGCACGGTTCTGGCAAACGAAGAGGTAATCGGCGGCGTTTCCGAACGCGGCGGGTTCCCGGTCGTCCGCATGCCCATGCGTCAGTGGATGCTCCGCATTACCGCCTACGCTGACCGTCTGGAAAAAGACCTCGAACTGCTCAACTGGCCCGAAGGCGTCAAGGCGCTGCAGAGAAACTGGATCGGTCGATCTATCGGCGCGGAAGTCGATTTTTACATCGGCGACAAGGACAAGTACGAGGACTGGAAAGCGGCGCGCGCCAAGTCCGGGTTCCCCAGAAAACCGGACGAAGATTCGTTGAGAATCTATACAACGCGTCCGGACACGCTTTTCGGCGCGACGTACATGGTTATCTCGCCGGAACACCCCGCTGTTGACCGTCTGACGACGCCCGAACAGGCGGCGGCTGTCAAGGCGTATCAGGAAGAAGCCGCTCACAAGAGCGAATTGGACAGAACGGATCTCAACAAAGAAAAAACCGGCGTCTTTACCGGATTCTACGCTATTAACCCGGTCAACGGCAAACCGATTCCCGTCTGGATTGCAGACTACGTTCTGATTTCCTACGGCACCGGCGCGATTATGGCTGTTCCCGCTCACGACACCCGCGACATCGACTTTGCGAAGAAGTTCGATCTGCCGATTATCCCGGTCGTTGACCCGCAGGTTACGTCTGAGGAAGACAAAAAGGCGAGAGAAGAACTCTTTGCCGGAACGGCGGCGTTTATTGCCGACGGCGTGGCGATTAATTCCGAACAGTTCAACGGAACGCCCACGGCGGAATTCAAAAAGATTATTACAAAATTCGTTGCCGACGGCGGATTTGGTCGTCAGGCGATCAACTACAAACTGCGCGACTGGCTCTTTTCTCGTCAACACATCTGGGGCGAACCGTTCCCGATTCTCCACGAATTGGACGAAAACGGCAAACGCACCGGCTTGATGAGAATCGTCCCGGCAGACCAGCTGCCCATCGACCTGCCGAAGATGGAAAAGTTCGACGTCTCCGAACTGGCAAAAGAAGCGCTCAACACGTCCGCAACGCACGAACCGGAGCCGCCGCTGTCACACGCCCCGGCGGAATGGCTGTATCAGGAAATCGACGGTAAAAAGTACATCCGAGAAACCAACACGATGCCGCAATGGGCGGGGTCTTGCTGGTATTATCTGCGATATTTGGATCCGAAAAACGACAAGGCGTTTGTGGACCCGGAAATCGAAAAAGCCTGGATGCCGGTTGACCTGTACGTCGGCGGCGCGGAACACGCCGTTTTGCACCTGCTCTACGCCCGATTCTGGCATAAAGTCCTGTACGACCGCGGATACGTTTCCACAAAAGAACCGTTCCAGAGACTGGTCAATCAGGGCATGATTCTGGGCGAAAACGGCGAAAAGATGTCCAAGTCCCGCGGCAACGTCATCAATCCAGACGACGTCGTTGCAGAACACGGCGCCGACTCGCTGCGTCTGTACGAAATGTTCATGGGACCGCTGGAAGTCGTCAAACCGTGGTCGGAAACGGCTGTCGGCGGGGTTCACAACTTCCTCGGGCGCGTCTGGCGGCTGGTTGTTGACGAAGAAGCGGACGGAACGGAACTCTGCTCTGCGGTTCAGGACGTTGCCTGTACAGAAGAACAGCGACGCGTCCTGCACAAAACGATTAAAGCTGTTACGCAAGACGTTGAAAACATGGCGTTCAACACGGCTATTTCCAGAATGATGGAGTTCACGAACTTCTTTACTCGAGAAACCGTCCGACCGAAAAAGGCGCTGGAACAGTTTGTCCTGCTGCTTTCCCCGTTCGCGCCGCATATCGCGGAAGAACTCTGGCAGGCGCTCGGACACGACAAGACGCTGGCATACGAACCGTGGCCGACGTGGGACGAATCGGCTCTGGTCGAATCGACCAAAGACATCCCCGTTTCGATTAACGGCAAGATGAAAGCCGTCGTTACCGTTCCGGTCGACGCCGACAAAGACGCCATGCGCGCCGCCGCCGTCGCGGAAGAAAAAATCGCCAAACAGCTCGAAGGGAAAACGATTGTCAAAGAGATTATCGTTCCCGGCAAGATGGTGAACTTTGTGGTGAAATAAACAATTGGAAGGCGGTAATTAGACGAGCCGAAGGTCGGGG
>JAZQDP010000233.1:0-5319 GCA_045546875.1 Thermoguttaceae bacterium
AAAAACGCGAAATTACACGTTACCGACTTCCCTTATTGCGGAAAGCCGGAGCAGCGAATTGACACGCCAAAGAAGCTGCAATGGTTTATTGACAACTTCATGAAAGGGTTGTAGGTTAAATTATGGTTTAGTTAAAAAGCCACAATAAAAAGAAAACGATAAAAATTATAACAAGAGAATTTCGAAGTAAAACCCACATACTGATTTTTTCCCATGAACTGGGATTATTTGCGGATGATTCTCGTTCCTTTTTGCATTGCTCAGCTTCGGCATGAATTTCTTTCTGAACTTCGTATATCCAAGCTGGGTTGTGTAGAATAAAGTTGGTCTGCCATGATGTTTCAGACTTATTATTATGTTCCAAATCACTTTGTTTTTGATAGGAGTTGTTATCCATGGCTGATGATAATAAATTAGAGGTAAATATTAGTGGAAATTCGTCTATGCTGAAAAAAGCATTTGACGCTGCAGTACAACAGTTAAAAAACTTCGAAAAAATCGCAAGTTCTATACTTGATAACACAGGCGTTAGTACACAAGCTCTTATAGCGAATATATCCAATCTTAAGGGAGCGTTTGACCTGTTTCATAGCGCTATTTCTTCTATTATAGGCACAATTCAAAATCTTGTCAATGGGTTTGTCCAATTCGGCGATGCTTTAGACAAAGCTTCGGCAAGAACAGGCATTTCAGTTAGTAATTTATCAGGTTTGAAGTTTGCCGCGGAACAGTCCGGAGCCAGTTTTGAAACATTAACAAATTCTATTAGAAGTTTTTCAAATATTATAGGTTCTGCCGAATTGGGAGACGTTGCGTCTATCGACAAGTTATCTAAAATTGGCATTAACGCCGACCTCTATAAAGGATTAAATGCCAACACACAATTAAAAATGCTTGCTGATCATATTGCCAGTCTTAAATCTCCGGCAGAACAAGCGCGTGTTGCGATGGAACTGTTTGGTGAAGCTGGTTATCAATTGTTGCCAATGCTTCAACATGGGAGCGCTGGAATTAACGATCTGACTAAACAGGCGAAAGACATGGGGTTCATAGTTGGATCGGATTCTACTAAAGCGGCGGCAAGTCTTGGCGATGCGCTTAATGTTTTGCAATCCTCTTTTTCCAATCTGAAGAATTCGTTAATAGGCGTATTTGCTCCACTTATGACGAGTGTAGTAAACTTGGCAAGTTCTTTTCTAAGTGTGGTTTCTGCGTTAAAACCTGTAATAGCGGCATTGGGTACAGTTCTTACAACTATTGCAGCTGTAAAAGTTGGAGCGACGGCTCTTTCTTTGGGATTTAATGCGATTACAACAGCTGTTGCTAGTACAAAAGTTGCGCTAACAGCATTGAACTTAAACCCGGCATTTTTAGCAATAACGGCTTTAACTGCGGGGGTGTATTTCTTAAACAAAGCATTCGACAATAATTTAGACATTTTAGAAAGCTTGACGTCAAAAGCTTCTGAGGCTACAAAAATTACCGAAAATCAAATTGACGCGGACGCTAAACTCCTGAATCGCTTAAACGAATTAAGTCAGCAAGAGAATTTAACTAATTCCGAGATGGAAGAAAGTAAGCTAATCTTATCTCAATTAGAAGATGGCTTTGGAACATGGGGAATAAAGCTTGACGAGACGACAGGAAAATTAACGGGCGTAACTGACGGAATGAAAAAATTCAGAGAGGAAGCATTAAAAGTCCAAAAACAAAAAAAACAAGCAGAATTAAATGCAGTAGAAAATGAATTAACAAGCGTTAACGATGAAATAGATCGTTCGACAACCTTGAAACGATTTAACGCAAATTGGACGCCAATTATCGCCTGGTTTAACGGTATTAAACCTGAAGAAACAACGTACGTAAAAGATTTAATAGCCAAACGAGATTTATTGAATGCACAGAAAGCACAATTAGAATTAGATCTAAACGCAACGGATTATATTTCTCGGAATACCAACAATGAACCAAAACAAGGCTTATCCACTTTAACATCCCAAAACCGATCTGCCAGAAATGCCAAAGAACAAGACGAACAAAAGAAAATAAATGACGCGGAGAAAAACGCACTTTCAATGGCTCAAACCGTGGCAGACGCCAAGCTGACGGATTACGAATTAAAAATCAAAAAGATTGACGAAGAACGGCAAAAGGCTCTTAACGACCTTGAGATTGTCCGCAAAGACGCTGTCAACAAAGGCGATAAAGATAAAATCGAATGGGTAAACAATCAGAAACAGGAAATAGACGCTTGGGCTAGGACGCAGAAGAACAAAGTCAACGTCGATTTTCTGGAGACGCAACAAAAGGAACGTCAGCAAGCCGAACAGAAAGCGCAACAGGAAGCGCAACAACGCGCGGAACTGCTCGCTAAAGGCGAGAATACAACCAACCCGGAAGTCGCTAAAGCAGAGAACAAAGTCAATCAGATTCAGGAGCGAATCAATCAGAAGGTTCTCAACGGCGAGGCGATCGATCTGCTCAAGAAGGAACTCGACGCCGCGAAGGTGGAATTGGCGCGAACCGTCGCCACCGTTTCCGGACAAGCGCGAATCGAAGCCCGGACGCAATATGAAAAAGAACTACGGGAATATAACCAGCTTAAACGTTCTGGCGTCAGTAACGAAGAACTGTCTGCCAAATGGAAGCAAGTCGAACAGGCGCAAGCGGAATGGAAGAAACAGGATAGCGAGTACGCGTCCGCCGTCGGCGTTATCCAAGCCTCGCGTGAGGCGTCTGCCAACAATCAGATCGAGTTAGCAAGAGAGAATTTTGAATCCGTTTCCCGTGGGACGTTTAACGCGTGGGAAGTTGGTTCTATTGGCAATACGACCGCAAAGGAACAGCTTGTAACGTTAAAGAACATGTTAAACGAATTGATTGAACTGAGAAAGAACGCTGAGGAAGGGGGGATTTTCGCGTAATGGCAATTCAAATGGAGCAATACGATCTCACAGCTGCTCATGGCGGCGAGAGAGAACGAAGCCGAAAACCTTACTCTCAGAAAGAGACGGTCGCGTTTAAGATATTCAACCTTGACGGTGGAATCGATCCGGACGAAGACGCGTTCCCGATGGTGTTAAATTACGCCCTTACTCATCCAATCCGCCACGGTATGTGGTGGGAGTCGTGTAACGTCAAACCGGTTGAAGGCTCTGCAGGTACGCTCGTTCTGGGAGAGGTTGTTTACTCTGCAAAAGGAACAGAACGGGAAGATAAGCGCAAATTCCCGCGATACAAATTCTCCACAAAGGGCGGAACGTCTCATATTACCCATTCCATTGAGACGAAGCAGGGAATCCATCTTGTCAACCGTCAATTAGCCGACTTCCATAAAGGAATCAACGTTGACAAAAACGGACCGCAAGGCGTTGACATCGTAACGCCAGCTTGGCAACATTCGTTTGAACTGGATTTTAACCAAGAGGCGGTTACATGGAATTTTCTCTCTCTGTTCGCCCGAATGACAGGACACGTCAACGCGGAGCCGCTGTGGATGTTCCCGAAAGGTTGTTTGCTGTTTTGCGGACTGGACGGGCAGAGTTATACGGAAACCAACGAACGAGGAGAAAAAGAAATATGGTATACGATTAACTTTGACTTTGAAGGAATGCCGCCAAGTGAAGTGTCGTTTCCGGACATGGAAGGGACGCTACAAAAGGACGGTTACGATTACGTTTGGGCGTATAACGAAGAGCGGGCGTCAGACGACTGCACAATATTCAAACCGGTTTACGCCTACTGCGAAAAGGTCTATCCGCGTGCCGATTTTAGCGTCTTTGCTCGCATGTTTACACGGACGGTGGAGGGGAACTGATGTTTCACGGTAAAGAGGTACAGCCGAAGGGCAAACTGAGCGCCAAGGATTACAACGAAATCCGGAAAAAGGTTATGAACATGAACCAAGACCGGATTACGCCGCAGTCTCACCACACGCCTAACCCGGTTATCGTCCGCGTTCGGAATATGACGGAGGACATTCTTCCTGAGTTTTCCGTCGTCGGCATTAAAACGCCGATGTATTACAAGGAGACAAAAGAGAAATTCAATAATCAAGGAACGGCGTATGGCGTTGAACTTGAAGCTCGTCCGTGGGATTCCGACGCCAACGACCACGAAGCGCAAGATTTTGGCGTTATTACGCGGCGATTGGCTCCAAACTCTCTCGGTTATGCTGTCATAGCCGGACCGTCGCCGGTGCAGGTTACTCACTACGCTCCGGATTATCCCTACGCTCTGCCGCAACATAATAACACCGCGTCAATGCGGGCGATGCCGTTCGGTCCCGCTAAAATCATTTGGATTGATACCGGCGACGAATCCGATTCCAGCAGCGGGTCAGAATCGTCAGAATCGTGCGATCCAAAGCCACGAAACGCTTATATCGACATCCAAAACCAGCAGTGGTGGCAATTTTACGAATTGCAAGAGCCATTAGAAGTCTGTTCGTCTGCCGATGCTATCGCCTGCTACCATTGCGGCGGACAAATCGGACCTTGCGAGATTCATCGAAGAATCTGGCTTCCGCGGCTCGGCTGCGAAGACGACGGTGTTAAACTGCCAGCCGGAACAATTGTTTTAGCCCATTGGTTCGAACAGGAAAATAAGTGGATTGCAATTGAATGGAAGCAAACCTGCCCGGACTTTGAAGAGTTTGAGCCGGACGAAGCGGATTTAATTCATATTGATACGCCAGTTGAATTTGAGTATATCGTCGGGCAAGACCCGTGCGTTGACGGCTGTCAAACCAACCTGATTTTCAACCGAAAAACGCTCTATCATAACGACTGCGGCGCTTTGTGCGAGTACGACACCGCGGCTGTTAGAATCCCATTCAACCCGCCGACGTTTCCTGGTTATGTACCCGTCAGCTGTATCGTAGATAACATATACGGTTCCGATTCGTCGTTGTCAGACGATAGTTCTGATTCCTGCCCCTGCGATGGGCGCCGATATATCCATATTGAATACCCGGAAATGCAAATCGGCTGCGGTTCGCTCTGTTTTACAGGCAATACGCTTTTGTCGGCTGGTTGCGACATCTCCTTGACGCAAGAGGAACCGCTGACCCAATACGACCATGTATTCAGCTATACTCCCGGCTCGCCCTGTTCTGACAGTTCGGATTCCGGGTCTGATGAATGCGCCGGGTGCGGGACGCTTACGATTACCAAACGCAAAAGAGACGTCAGAATCGTCTGCGATAATTGGTGCGAGAGTGAATGGCAAGACCAAGAATCAATGTCAATTCCTGTTCCGGTTTGCGATGGCGGCGAAATAACATACGTTGACAATATCCATCTGACCGCTGGAGCCGAG
>JAZQDP010000234.1:0-13855 GCA_045546875.1 Thermoguttaceae bacterium
AGTAGGTAATGACTACGTTTATAGATTTTTAGGGGAACGGTTAAAAATTTCCCGCCCCCCCTCTTGCAAAAAACAATATCCTCGATAGAATAAGATTAAACTATTAATGCCTCAGTGGCGCAATTGGATAGCGCATCGGTCTTCGGAACCGAGGGTTATAGGTTCGAATCCTACCTGAGGTAAATTTTCGCCTTGCAACATTTTGCAAGGCTTTTTTGTTTCTTGTAAAAACTCCGGGTTTTCAAGGCTCAAACCGTTTTTTGCGTCACATGTTTCCGACTGTTTCGAGTTGTTTCCGTGGGCAAAACTGTGGGCAGGTGTGGGCGAAACTGTGGACTTCCGTTGAGGGCAGTTCCTGATTAAAATGGGGATCGCGAAAATAAATATGGTTCATCCGACTGCAATTAGTGTCTGCGCGATTTGATAGAATTACGCTGTAATTCCCTTTGTGAGAGCCATAAACGCCGTTTCGAGGTTGATTTCCTCTTCTGCAAAGTGAGTGAGCGAAAAGCCGTTTTGAATCAAAACTGTCGACAAGGGGGAGTAATCAGGGAATTCCGGCTTGAGAGTAACGCGAAGCCGTTCTCCCACGGCAGGGTCGGATAAAAGGTCAATACTTTCTGTCATACCTGTCGATTCCAGCGTTTTGGCAGCAGCGTCCAGGTCGTTTCCGGTTTTATTTTGAACGCCGACGAGAATCGTAATCTTTTGCCGAACCTGTTTCATAACGTCTGTAACGTTAGCGTTCACCAAAAGCGTTCCCCGTTCAATAATCCCGATTTTATTGCATATATCTGCAAGTTCAGGGAGAATGTGGCTGGAAACCATAATCGTTTTCCCCATATCTCGCAATCGTTTGAGTAATTGTCGAATCTCAATTCTTGCTCTGGGATCCAATCCGCTTGCAGGTTCGTCGAGTAAAAGAACTTGCGGGTCGTGAAGCAGAACTCTTGCCAAACCAAGACGCTGGGTCATTCCGCGGGACAGGCTCGTTGCCAACGCGTCCCGCTTATAACCGAGATCAACCAATTCCAGCATTTCGTTGCATCTTTTACGCCGCTGTTCCCCTTTTATCCGGTACGCCGCCGCAAAGAATTCCAGATATTCTATCACTTTCATGTCATCGTAAACGCCAAAAAAGTCTGGCATATATCCGATCAAGCGACGAATTTCGCGCGGATTGGTGTAAATCGACTGACCACAAATCGTTGCCTCACCCCAGGACGGCTGTAAAAGCGTTGCTAAAATACGCATTGTCGTTGTTTTACCAGCTCCATTAGGACCAATAAAACCAAAGACGTCCTTTTCTTTTAGCGATAAATTGAGTGAATTTACCGCCTTGAGCGATCCGTAAACTTTCGTTAGATCTGATGTTTCAATCATTATCGTAGTCAGTGAGGAATGAGGGGATTAGCTGTTAGTTTATGACTGTCAGCAATCAGTTTTCAATACCCTGATAGGAATTTTTAACGTCTTCGTTTACCTGTTTGGCGGCTTGCGAATTTTGCGCTTCTTTAAGCGCGTTGAGCAGTTGCCCTTTTGTTATCGGGCCGTCAAGCAGAATCGGATCGCGACCGTCAGCCGGTAAAATTGCCAACATCGGGATAGATTGGCGTCCAAAGGCGTTGAGAGCCTGTTTGATAACGTCGGGATCAGAACTGTTCTGCGGCTTTCTTGACCAATCGCCGATAATAGCGTAAACGTTGTTTTCGCGAATAAACTGCTCGACGTCGTTGGTTTCGATAGCGGTGTACATATTCGCTTTGCAGTTGGGGCACCAGCTTGCAGTAAACTCGATCATAACGGTTCGTCCTGCCAGCTGTTCTTTTTTAGCCGCCTCCAAAAGCGGGTTGCCGTTAACGGATTTCGAATCGCTATAGAACTCGCCTGACCACGGGAATTCACTGTCAACCGTGTACGCGTGGAACATCCATCCTGTTGCTGAAGCGGCAACAAGAAGCCCGATCGACCAGTTAAGCAGTTTTTGTCCAAAGGAAGCTCCGTAAGCTGACTTGTTGACAATCCAGCAGATAAACCACAAAGAAAACAGCAGCGTTAAAACGGGAACCATCAATTCTGTGGGAACCATTCTGAAGAAGTAAACGGTTGTTCCGAGCAAAAGGAACCCCATCACCTCTCGAACCGTAACCATCCATTCTCCGGGTTTTGGCAGGAAAGAAAGCAGTTCCGGGAACAATCCAACCAAAATATACGGGGCGCCCATGCCCAAGCCGATCATACAGAAAATCAAAAGGGTAAACGACAACGGCGCGCCCATCGTCAGCCCTAAAATCGGACCGATAAACGGACCTGTACACGGGACAGCCATCAAAGTGGTGAAAATGCCTTTGGTAAAGGCGCCGACGATGCCTTCTTTTTGCTGAACGTCGTTAATAGCTCCAGACCCTAAAAAACCGGGAATCGGAATCTCCCAAACGCCGAGCATGCTTAACGCCATGACAAAAATAAAGGCGCACATGACAATTTGCACCCACGTATAGGCGTACATTTCTCCCCAGCCCATGCCGGCGTCGGAAGTCAACTTGCCGGTAAAGAGCGACAGCCCATAGGTCGATAAAAACGCCAAAAAGACAAAAACGACCATCAATCCGGCAACATACCACAGGTTAAGCATAAAGACGCGAAACCGGGATTCGCCTGCCTGATCGATAAACGCCATCAATTTTAAGCTGATAACCGGCAAGACGCAGGGCATGACGTTGAGAATCAAGCCGCCTAAAAAAGCCATGAAAGACCAGTTGACCAGTTGCTGAACCGAATACTGCCCCAAGCCGCCAACAGCAGCCGGCTGCTGCGTCTCGGCAGGGGCTTGAGAGGCTTCCGGCAACTGACCTTTCGGGTCGGACAGCTCCGGGACTGGAATTGAACTCGGGTCAACAGTCTGAGCGTTTTGGGCAGAACCGGGAACGATTTTTGCGGTAAACGAAGCGCTCGTCGGCTCCAGACACGTGCCGTTTTCGTCGTCACAGATTTGATACGACAACGCCCCCTTGATTTCAATCGTCGACGGGTCAACGCCGGCAGAAAACTGAATCGGAGCCGTCCAGACAACAGTTCCTCGATGTTCTTCTATGGGAACGTCATAGTAATTGACGTTTTGGATTTGCGGCGGGGTTTGAGCGGTAAACGATCCGGCTAACGAATACTGTGAAGAAGGTTCAAGCGTGATTTCGGACGCTACCGGACCGCCCTTTTTTTGGGTAATGGAATATGTATGGTATCCGGTCGGAACTACGGCTTCAATCTGCAGCTTGCCCAAATGGGGAGATTTCTCGTCTTGAATAAACGTTCCGGTAACCTCAACCTTTTCTTGTCCCCGTTGAACGCCAAAGCCGCCAGAGGCGCCAAAACCAAAGCCGCCATCGTCCCCACCGTTAAAAGGATTATTGGAGAAAAAATCCGACTGCTGTGCAAACAACGGAGCGCTAATCAAAAGCGCCAACAAAATAACGATTCGTTTCATGTCAGTTCTATAAAATAGCAGTAAATATGCGGTTCGTCCGGCAAGTCTGCGTCTGTCAATGTTAAATTGCGAATCGCAAGCAACGCATGCGCCTCACAAATTCTCTCGCAACCAATAGACGCCTTTACCGGATGTGTTATATTGAATCATTATATAGTATAATGTATTTTTACCGAAAAATCAACATTGAAAATAAGAAAAAGCCGGATATGTAATTTCCGGCTTATAAAATATCAAGATTTTATGAAATAATACAATCTCAGAATGTTATTCTTGAGAATTCTGTTCTTCTGTATTTCGTTCCAGCAAACGGTTAACGCTATCCAGGAGCCTGTCCATAGCAAACGGTTTACGGATGTAATCGTCAACGCCGAGCGTTTCGGCATACGTTTTATGACGATTCCCTTCGTTTGCCGTTACCATAATAATTCGAACCGGAACGCGGCGCGTGCGACGCAATTTTTCCAAGACCAAAAAACCGCTTCGCTTTGGCATCATCATATCCAGAATAATCAGATCCGGATTCTCGCGTTCAGCAAGGGTTAGCCCCTGATTTCCATCGCGCGCAAAAAACACGTTATACCCTTCTGATTGCAGAGCTATTCTTACCGATTCTACAATTTCAGGATCGTCGTCAATAATTAAAATGGTTTTCGCGTTGAGGGCGGATTCTTGACTCAATTCGTTTTCGGGGATTTCGCTCATGGTAAAAATAGTAGGCAGCAGGGAGTAGGCAAAATTTATACTTAGGCGAGCCACGGGGGTGAACCCGTGGATGTGAGCAAAGCAAACGTTAGGCAGCAGGGAACAGGAATTAAACTACTGCCTATTGTCTCTTGCCTCTTGCCTTCTTTTGTCTTCTCTCCTAATTTACTTGTCAGCAGGCAGCTTTTTTACAGGTGGAATCTTATACTGCGGAGGCATATAAACCACTTCAGCCTTAATAATTTTGGTTGGTTCGAGTCCCTCGACTTTGGGATCCGGTTCGCGGACGATTTTCGCCAAAACGTCTAATCCTGTTTCAACACGACCGAAGACGGTGTGTTTGCCGTCAAGCCATTTCGTTGGAACGAAGGTAATAAAGAACTGACTTCCTCCGGTGTCTTTGCCAGCGTGCGCCATTGACAGCGTCCCGCGGAAATGAATTCTCGCGTTGGGGTTGTCAACTTCGCAGGGGATGTAGTACCCTGGTCCGCCAGTTCCGTTGCCCTTCGGATCGCCGCCCTGAGCCATAAACGCCTGCATAACGCGATGGAACGTTAATCCATTGTAAAAGCCCTTGTTGACCAGTTCCAGGAAGTTCGCAACGGTATTGGGAGCTTCTTTGGGGAACAGTTCGATAACCATATCGCCAGCAGTGGTTGTCAGCTTGACTTTTGGGCAGTCCTTTGCGAGAACGCTTGCTTGACGCAACGTTTTTTCTTTAGCCCAAGCGTTTTTATAGTACGGAAGATTCTTTTTCAGGTCAGCCAATCCGGGATGAACTTGCCCGATTCCTTCTTTGTTGATTACCGCCTGAGATTTACCTTGTTCTTTAGCGCGATTCAGGGCGGCGGCAGCGAGTTTTTCAGCGCTGGCAATAGCGGATTCGGAATAGGTGAACTGATTGGAATTGAACGCTGCGAAAGCCGCAATTTCAAAAATTGGCTGTTCGCGCATTCCCATACGAATCAATTCGTCGCATTCTCTCAGAGCGTTTTCGTAGTCGTCTACGTTAACGAGCATAATAATGTTGTTCAAGAGAAAATCTCGAACATCTTCGTCTTTGTTAGGGGCTTCCTTAAAGGCAGCTTTCGCGGCGGCTAACAAAGGAGCCTTGAACGTCTGCATGGTTTCAGCCATCTTTTGGGCTTCTTTTTTGATTTGCTCTTTGCGCGCTGGAGTCGCTTTCTGGTACTCGTTGTTGAGAGCTACAAACTTTTGAATATACGCTTTAGCCTGATCAGCAAGTTTATGAAACTGCGCTGTCGCCGGACCGCCGACAGCGGCTTTTGAAGCGGACGCGGCTGGCGCCTGACCGGCTGGAGCGGGAGCGCTTTTTTGCGTTGCCTGCTGACCGAAACTGATGCCGCAAACAAGAACGACGCTTAGAATAAAAGTAAATAATTTCATGATTGGGTAAAGGTTCCTTTTTTTCTGAATGAAATTTATGGGGGGATTAGGAATTTATTTAAAATCCGGTATAATGAATTAACTAATTCCGAATTCCACATTCCTAATTAACACTTCCCCATTATACCAAATTTCCCCAATAATTAAAAGTCTGATTTTATCAAATGTCGCAAAAATTCAGAAAAAAAGCTGACAAGCCGACCCCGTCCTCGAACCGATTATCGGGCGTAGAGGTTGACCCGGTCGGTCTTCGAATTATCGGCGGGACGTATCGAGGGCGCAAGCTGGAATACGCTGGCGACAGACGCGTTCGCCCCATGAAAGACCGCGTCCGCGAAGCCGTATTTAACCTGGTCGGAACGGACGTTAAAGATAAATTTGTCCTGGATCTTTTCGGCGGGACTGGAGCTGTTTGCCTCGAGGCGATAAGCCGCGGAGCCATTCGCGGACAAATCGTCGAAATGAACTTCCCCACCGCAAACACTATTAAAAAGAATATCGAGTCGCTTCAGCTTTCCGACATTGTTTCGCTTCATACGGGCAACGTTTTTATCTGGAACAAGAAGCGCAGTCCTCTCCCGTCAGACGCGCCGTGGGTGGTTTTTATCTGCCCGCCATACGAATTTTTCCTGACCCGCTGGGACGAACTGGCAGCCCTCTTTACCTCCCTGCTAGACCAAGCGCCCGACGATAGCCTGTTCGTGGTCGAATCCGATCAGCGGTTCGACTGGAAAAACATCTTGCCCCTAACCCCAACCGACAACTGGGACGTCCGAACGTATCCCCCCGCCGTTGTTGGTATTTACAGAAAAAACAAATAAAAACTTAGAATTATTCTCGAATACGAAAGCCGCAATCGCTGCGAACTCCCCTGCCCCCTTAGTCTCGTTCAAAAAATTTTCGAGGGGGCTTTAAATTCTTCCAATTTTAAATATAATATACATTGAGTTAGCGTTTGCTTCCGCCTTATTATTTTTTTGAGGGAGGCGAGCGGCTAACCGGAGGGGCGAACCGTCTCAGGGCGCGCGGCTGCGGCTGGCAGCGAGAGGTCGCCGGGAAGATTTCCTTACTCAATCGATATTATTAGCGAATACAACATGGCAACGGACATTATTATAGAGGCTCGCAACCTGACGAAGACGTACCGTGATTTCTGGGGTCGTCAAAAGGTCAGAGCGTTATCAGCGCTGGATTTAAAAATTTACCGGGGCGAAATTTTCGGTCTCTTGGGACCTAACGGGTCAGGCAAAACGACGACGACAAAACTTTTGTTGGGATTGCTGTTCCCCAGTTCCGGCGAGGCGCTGGTCTTTGACAAGCCGGCAAGCGACGTCTCGAAAAACGAGCGCATCGGCTATCTGCCCGAGGAATCGTACCTGTACAAGTTCCTCAACGCGGAAGAAACGCTGGATTTTTACGGTCGTTTGTTCCGGCTGCCAACCAACATTCGCCGTCAGCGGGTCAACGACCTGATTGAGATGGTCGGCTTGGGCTGGGCGAAAAGACGTCAGCTTAAAGAGTATTCCAAGGGGATGACCCGACGAATCGGGCTGGCGCAAGCGCTCATCAACGATCCGGAACTGATCATCATGGACGAACCGACCACCGGTTTGGATCCTATCGGCTGCCGAGAAATGAAAGACCTCATTCTCGACCTCAAGCGGCAAGGAAAAACCATCCTCGTCTGCTCTCACCTTCTGGCGGACGTTCAGGACGTTTGCGACCGGATTGGAATTTTGTATCAGGGAGAATTAAAAGAGATGGGCCGCGTTTCCGACCTGCTGCAGGTTCAAAACGTAACCGACATCCAGACAACCAAACTCCCTCCGGAAGCGGAGGCGGAAATTCGCGCCGTCGTCGAACGGTACGGCTGTCAAGTCAAGTCTTACGGGGCGCCGTCAGCGTCGTTGGAAGACCTGTTTCTCAAAGTCGTGGAAGAAAGTAAAACTCATCCTGGGAAGCGCTACCAACCCTCTGACAATACGGAGAACGCGCCTTTGGATCAACCGACTAACGGATTCGAGATGAAGGAGGGTTAATCCATGGTATTGGAAACGCAATTTCAGTCTCTGTCAGAGTGGGCGTTCGAGGCGTCGTGGTTCTGGTTTTGGCGTATTGTCCTCTTCCTGACGCTTGCCTTGGTTATCGGGTTCCTCATTACCGGGGTTCGAATGGGTCCTTGGCGGGCGATTTTAATTGTTTTTGGAGCTGTTAAAAACGCCTTTATCGACTTGTTTCACCTCTCATTCAAGAGAATTTTCGCGGTTGCCGGTCTGTCGTTTAAGGAGGCAATTCGGCGCAAAATCCTGATTGGGTTTATCGTCTTTATTGTCGTCCTGCTTTTTGCGGGTATGTTTTTAGACCCTCGCAGTCCAGACCCGGCGCGACTGTACATCAACTTTATTTTCTGGATAAACAACGCCCTGATTCTTTTGCTGGCGCTGTTTATCAGTTCATTCAGCATTCCCAACGATTTTAAATACAAAACGATTTACACCCTGGCGACAAAACCGGTTCGCGCAGGCGAAATCGTTTTGGGTCGAATCCTCGGCTTTACGCTGATGTGTTCCGCTATGCTGCTTGTGATGGGCGTTATCAGTTACGGATTCGTCTTTCGCTCGGTGGCGCATACCCACACCCTTACCGCAGACGATTTACGGTACGTCGCCACAACTCAGGAAGGGGCGCAAGCGTTAGAGGGTAAAACGTCTTCCATGAAAGAGCACCGTCATTCCGTCTATTTGCCGCCGGAATTCCTCAAAGACCCGGCTGGTAAAACTGTTATGACAGACCCCATGTTCGGGCATACGCATCAAATCTCGATTGTTGGTCAGGGTAAAGACAGACAATACAAGCTGTCTGGGGTAAAAAATATGTTTACCGCCCGCGTCCCCAAATACGGTTCTTTGCGTTTCCGCGACACGACCGGTTTCGATTCCCTCAAGGGCATCAATGTTGGCGACGAATGGACGTACCGCAGCTTTATTCAAGGCAACTCTCCGGCAGCTCTGGTTTGGAGTTTTCAAAACATCAACCCCAAATCCTTCCCCAAGGGGCTTCCGATCGAAATGACCCTGGGCGTTTTCCGAACGCATAAAGGCAACATCGAACGGGGCGTCATGGGAGCGTTGGCAGTCAGAAACCCGTCCACCGGCTTGATGGTCGAAACGCACCTGTTTGAATCCGTCGAATTCAATACAAAGCGTTTGCTGGTTCCGACTAAAATCACCCCAACGAGCCGCCCTCAAGTCATTTCCTCAAAAACAAAAGCGGCTAACGGCGACATTATTTACGACATTCCAGAAAACAAGCTCAATCAAGGGTACGCTCAAAAGGCGGAATTTGACCTCTTCAAAGACCTTGTTTCCTCAGATGGCAGAGTCGAAATTTGGATTCGCTGCCTCGATCCGATGCAGTATTTCGGAGCGGCAGAGCCTGACCTGTACGTTCGAGCCTACGATGCGCCCTACACCCTCAACTTTATTAAAGGGTTTATGTGCATCTGGCTGGAAATGTTTTTGATTATCGTTTACGGCGTAACGCTCAGTACAGTTCTTTCAGCTCCGATTGCCATTTTCGGAACGCTGTTTATTATGATTACCGGCGTTTTCCACGATTACGTCGTCCAACTGGCTAACGGTATGACCGAAGGCGGAGGCGTGCTGGAATCCATGTACCGTCTGCTTCGACAGGACAACATGATAACAGAATTGCCAGACAACATTCTCGGCGACGTGATTAGCATGTCCGACCAGCTTATAAACTACATTATCGGGTTTGTCGGCTATCTGGCGCCCAACATGAGTTTATTTGCCAACTCCGAATATGTTGCCAGCGGTTTCGACATTCCGTGGAATTTGATGTCAATAGACGCTCTTACGGCTTTGGCGTATTTTATCCCGCTTTTCATTGCCGGATACCTTTGTATGAAACTTAGGGAGATTGCAGCATGACCTCCAACGCAACGTTCAGACGAAAGATTATATACGTTATTATTTTGGCAGCGTTACTTTATCCGATGTTCCTTCTCAGCCAGCCGTCCAGCCCCGGCTCCGACGGTCAGCCAGGAGCGCCCGGAGGGAAGCTGGCTCAACTTCGCACTCAGTACAACCTCGACGAATCGGAGTTGGGCGACGTTGACATTGTCGCAACGTCATTCCGTCTGTTTGGGTTGACTCCAATCGCGGATACGATTTTATGGAACGCCGCCAACAAGTATAAAATGAAAAAAGACTGGATCAGCCTTTCCGCTACGCTTAAGCAGTTAGCCCGGCTTATGCCTCATTACGAATCCGTTTGGCGTTTTCAGGGATGGAACCTGGCGTACAACGTTTCGACCGAATTTGACGATTATCGTCAGCGGTATCACTGGGTTATCGAAGGGTTAAAATTCCTCGAAAACGGCGTTAAAATGAATAAAAAGTCAATTCGTTTAACGTGGGACGTGGCATGGCACACCTCTCAAAAAATCGGAAAATCCGACGAACGAGTTCAGTTCAGAAGGCTTTATAAAGCCGACGACGATGTTCACGGATCTCGCCCGGTAGAATTGCGCGATTGCTGGCTGGTTGGTAAAGACTGGTATCATAAAGCCGAGGCAATCGTCGATTCCGGAGTTCCGCTGGGAAAAATCAGCGAAGTTCTGTTCTATTCCAACGCGCCGATGAACCAGATGAATTATTCAGACAATCTGGAAAAAGACGGTCGGTTTGACGAAAAAGTCGAACGCGAATGGAAAAAGGCTCAAGACGAATGGACGGCGTTTGGCAACCGGGAAATCACCACCTCGCGAGGGCTGGTTATTCGACTCAACGAGCAGGAATATTTCACCCAGCAGGAAGAAAAACTTGCCAAAGAGCTGGAAGAAATTCAGCCGGGATTACGAGAAGAAATGCTTCAGGCGCGACGTCAAAAACTGTCGCCTGCTCAAGCTGCCGCATACGATAAAAAATGGGAAGACCGCAATGCTGAGGAAATTAACCTCGCCAACGAAGCGCAAGAAATCCTCAACATTACCAATATGGAATTGGCTGAAAACATGGCGGCTGACCGAATCGAACATGGTAAAGACGTTGCGGAAAAACTCGATAACGCCAAAGACCAAAACGTCTGGACGGGTCGGTATCGAGACATTGTCAACTTCAAATACTGGCGCCATCGCGCGGCATTCGAACAGTTGCCCGACTATATTCAGGCTCGAAAGCTGATTTACGAAGGGAAGAAAGCATTTCGTGAAGGAGACCTGACCGTTTCAAAACGTAATTTCGATCAGGCGTTTGCGTTGGTTAAAAAATGTCTGGATCTGCCTCAGTTTGCAGGGTTAGACGACGAAGACGCCTTCCAGCTCGATTTCAAAGCGGCGATGGAAACGTACATGAAAATCCTTGATCAGAGAAACGAGAAGCTGCCAAACGACTTTATTCTCCGTGATTTATGGGAAAAAACCGGGGCGTCGCTATAACGGCAAGACGCCGCTTGAGTTGCGAATTGCGAGAAAATTTTACGAGGCGTCAGTTTAATTCCGAATTCCTAATTCCGAATTAAATTACTACGACCCTCTTCCTACCTTTTTTATATTTATCGAATGAAACTATCAACTATTGATGAAGCTGTCGAAGCGTTAAAACGCGGAGAATTGATTATCGTCATGGACGACGAAAATCGTGAAAATGAAGGCGATTTCATCGGTTCCGCCGAAGACATCACGCCAGAAAAAGTTAATTTTATGCTCAAATACGGGCGCGGTCAGACCTGCGTTCCAATGCTTCCTTCAGATTGCGACCGGCTTGAGCTGCCGCAAATGGTTCAAAATAATACCGCGCCTTTGGGCACTCAATTTACTATTGCCGTCGATCATCGCGACGCTCGAACAGGCATTACGGCTCAGGAAAAGGCTTTGACTATCAAAGCCTTGGCAGACCCCAAAACGAAAATCAGCGACCTGGTTCGACCGGGGCACATCTTCCCTCTGCGCGCTAAAGAGGGCGGCGTTCTGCGTCGAGCGGGGCATACCGAAGCTACCATTGACCTTCTCCGTTTGGCAGACAAAAGACCGTGCGGCGTTCTGATTGAAATTCTCGGCGACGACGGCAACCGCGCCACGCGAGACGATTTATTCGCCCTGGCTCAACAGTTTAATCTGAAAATTATTACGATTGAAGCGCTGATTAAATACCGACGCGAAAGAGAAAAACTCATTACCCGAGAAGCGGAAGCGTTTCTGCCAACAAAATTCGGAATGGGTAAAATTATGTCGTTTTCCGTCAAGTACGAAACGCAGGAACCAATTGCGGTCGTCTTTGGCGATTTGAGTTCCGTCGAAGCCCCGCTGGTGCGACTGCACTCCTCTTGCTTTACCGGCGACATTTTAGGGTCGTTGCGCTGCGATTGCGGCGACCAACTCCAGGAATCCCTGAAACGAATCTCGGAAGAAGGCGTTGGCGCGCTGATTTATTTGCCGCAAGAGGGTCGAGGGATTGGTCTGGCAGCAAAAATCAAAGCCTATCATCTTCAGGACGAAGGATTAGACACGATCGACGCAAACCTGGCGTTAGGCTATGCCGCCGACCTGAGAGATTACGGCATCGGGCTTCAGATTCTCAAAGATTTGGGAATTCACAAAATTCGACTTCTGACAAACAACCCGAAAAAAGTCGACGCCTTTATTTACAGCAGTTTTGGCATTACCGTTGAAGATCAGGTCCCGATTCACGGTTCGGTCAACGAATACAACAAGGTGTATTTGGAAACAAAACGCGACCGCATGGGGCACACGCTCTAGAATCGTTCTTAGCCGTTAGCTACCAGCTTTTAGCTTGACTAATCTTGTTTAAGACGTTAATTTTAACAAACAAGAATAATCAAGCTAACGGCTAGCGGTTAATAGTTCTATTCTTGTTTACGGCTCTAATTTTTCAATTGCCGCGAGAAATTCTATGGGATAATCCGTCGCGAAGGATTCGACGCCCAAATCGATTAAACCGTAGTACGTTTCTGCCTTGTCGCCGTTTGTCCACGACAGGGACTGAAACACAACGCCATGTTTTTTAATCGTCTTGCCCGCCTGACGCAAAAAGTCGCTGGTTGGGCAATACGGGTCTTCTCGATTGAAATCGCAGAATGTATGAATCTGGCAAATGTCGATGCCTTCAAACGACGCTTTGTCAAGCATGTCTAAATAAGGGGTCAGTTTTTCAACCGCCTGAACAGGTTCTTTCGGAGTGGGAATCCACAAAATCGATTTTGCTTTGGGAGCCGTTTTCTTCCAGTCCAGCAAAATATTGTACTTTGACGAAGCAAAAATAATCTGCTCCTGAACTCCAAAGGACTTAGACATTTCTGCCATTAATTGCGGCGGCATGCCCTTTTCGTCAATGTAAAGCAATCTGTCCGGTCGCCCTTTCATACAGGCGAAAACGGATTCCATCGTTGGAATTTTTTCCGTTTTGAACTGCTCGCCGCGGAATTCGCCAATGTTGACGTCGCGAATCTGTTCCCACGTCAGCTGCGAAATCGGCGTTGTTTTAATGTCCTCCGGAACGCCTCGAGAACATCGGGCAAGGTTGTTGTCATGACAGGCAATAGCAACCTTGTCGGCAGTAAAGCGAGCGTCCGCTTCCGGAATTCCCCCCATGCCCCACGCCCAGAGAAACGTTTCGAGCGTATTTTCCGGGCGGTAGTTTCCCGCCCCGCGGTGAAACTGATTGAGAATGGGACGTTTACGTTTAGAACTGGCGGAAGGAACGTCTTCCGCTTTAGCGGCTGACGAATTAACTGTATTGCCAATAGCGGCTGACGTAACGCCCGCCGCCGCGAGAGAAAGGAATTGTCGTCTAATCATGATTTTTGTCTTACAGGATTAAAGAAAAAACATCTTTGATACATCCCTTTTATTATACAAAATCAACGCCTAAAATGCAAGGCAGGTAAAACGACAAATTTAGGAAACGGTGCACGCAAAATTGGGGGGCAAGATATAGATGGGTTTTGATAATGCGAAACGTTAAAAAATCTAGCCCTGAAAGGGCTACATCTCTATAACCGGCGGGCGTAAGCCTCCGGGTGAACGAGTAAATCAATAAAAAGTCGATAAATACCCCTTTCCCACTCGCGGCGCCTCAAGGCGCCGCGAGTGGGAAGGGGACTGACTCGATTAAGAAAGATTTTTTGAGCGCATGTCCGTGGGCTTACGCCCCACGGTTACATTTGTGACGCCCCTTTCGGGGCTAATGACAATCATATCCGATTGCTAATGCTCTG
>JAZQDP010000235.1:0-3055 GCA_045546875.1 Thermoguttaceae bacterium
GACGACGCTCCAGCCGCTGAAGAAGCCCCAGCCGCCGAAGAAGCCCCGGCTGCTATCGAAGACGACGCTCCAGCCGCTGACGCTGACGATGACGCTCCAGTTGCCGCTGATGACGATGACGCTGCCGACCTGTTCAATGACGACGCTGACGACGCTCCAGCCGCTGAAGAAAAAGCCGCTCCAGCCGCTGAAGAAAAAGCCGCTCCAGCTGACGAAAAGAAAGCCGACGAAAAAAAAGCTGAAGAACCAGCCGCTTCTGACGAAGATGAAGACCTGTTCAGCTCCATTCAGACTTGGACTGACAGCACTGGCAAATACTCCATCGAAGCCCGCTTTGTCGAAAAGACCTCTGCTGGCATCGTTCGACTGGAAAAAGCCGACGGCACCATGATGAGAATCCCCTTCGATCGTCTTTCCAATGGCGACCAGATGACCATCATGCAGAACCTCAGCTCTGTTGCCGCTCAGTGAGTTAATTCTTCACACTGATTTACAAAAAATTTAGGGGCGAGTCTTTATGACTCGCTTTCTTTATTGATGGGCGTTGTAACCCTGTTTATCAGCAATTCTCCCCTTGCATAAATTGTCATTTTGGTTTATAATATAAATCTGTTTTGAATAATGCAGGGGAACGCCCCGTTAATGCCACGAACCTATACGCCTACTCACAATAACATGGATAACGAAACATCAACGCCCGATTCTGCCGTAACGCCTCAACGCCCCGACATCGATTTGAAAAATCCTGTTGTCGCGGGGTTTTTGTCATTTATCCTGCCAGGCGCCGGGCAAATTTATCAGGGCAGAATCGGCAAAGGGATTATCTTTTGCGTTTGCATTATGACGCTGTTTATTTATGGTTTGGTTCTCAGCAGCGGAGACGTCGGCTGGGGTCGAGCGATGTACTGGAAATGGCAGCCGGACGACCATCGATTCTATTTTATTGGTCAGGTCTGTATCGGCATGCCCGCATTGCCCGCGTTCATTCAGTCAAAAAGAGCTCAAAACGGCGACGCGCCTTTGCTCCACGGATTTATGGCTCCCCCGATTTCAAACCGGCGAATCGTGAACAATCACGGCTCTTATCAATACGAATCTCTTACTCAAGACGATTTGGCAGAACAGAACAAGCTGGGCAATTTTACGTTCCATCAAATTCGAAAATCGTTGCATAAAAACTTTGAACTCGGGACGCTGTTTACAACCGTTGCCGGCATGCTCAATTTGCTGGTGTTTTTTGACGCCATTGGCGGCATTGTCATAGAGAATGACGACAAAAAGAAGGTAAAAGCCTGATTTAAGCCGTTTGCGCAGTTTCCCGTAACCGAAATAATTTATACAATCAACTTGCCATGGATATTGTTTATTATTTGCATCTTATTCCTCTGACGCTGTGTTTCAGCTTTGTTTACGCTGGCACGCGCTGTGAAGACGTTAAAAGCATCTTTCTGCAAGGAACAAGAATTAGTTTAAGCATATTTATGTTTCTGTTAGTCTCCCTGGGGATTTTCTTGATTTTCTTTGGCTGTTAAAGGGTAACAAATGCAAATAACAATTCTCGGCGGCGGTACGGTTGGATACGCAATTGCGGAAACCCTTTGCAACGGTTGTCACAGTATAACAGTTGTAGATAACGACCGTAAAAAGGTAGAACGTCTGAAAGATCTGGACGTTCAGGCAATTTACGGCTCAGCGGCAAACCCGAGCGACCTTTTCAGGGCAGGCGTTGACAGCAGCGACCTGTGTCTGGCGGTAACCGGCGTTGAAGAGGTCAACATCATTGCCGCGTCGATTGCCAAATCCCGCGGAGCGAAAAGAACGGTAGCCAGAATCTATTCGCCATACATCAGCAACCTGAGCGTATTTGATTATCGGCATTTTTTTAATATTGACCGTCTTGTCAGTCTGGAACAGCTGACCGCTCTGGAACTTGTCCGACTGGTTCGCCGTTCCCGATCTCAGGTGCTGGATCTTGTCAGCCAGGGCGAGCTGGAGGTTCAAGAGATCCATATCGACGAAAAATCCCCTGTCATTGGCGTTACGCTGCGAGAACTGCAGCTGCCGTCTCGCGTTCGCGTTGCTCTTCTCAAACGAAAAGGCGCCGCCCGGCTTATGCTGGCAAACGATTCTTTTGAAAAGGACGACATTATTTCCCTTACCGGCAGGGTTGAAGACATCAACGCCGTTTCTCAAAAATATTTTAGCGTTCCCGTTCCCAAACAGGAGCGCATTATCATCATGGGGGGCGGCGAAACCGGCATTTACATCGTTCAGGCGCTCGAACACGCAAACTGTCACATAACCATTTTCGAGCGAGACCACGATCGGTGCGAATATTTATCGAATCTCCATTTTGCCAAAGGCATCAACATCATCAACGCCAACGGGCTTAATCGGCACGATCTGGAAGAATACAAAATCGATACGGTCGATTCTTTTATTGCCTGCGCCGGAGACGACGAAAACAATATTATGGGGGCGGTCGAAGCGAAAGAGCTTGGCGCGAAACAGGTTTTTGCCGTGGTCTCGCGTCCCGATTACGCGGCTATTATAAAGAAGCTGGGAATTGACCGGGTTGTCAGCCCCAGAACTGTTGTGGCAAATCGTATTCGCGGGCTGCTCAACACCGATTCTGTTATTATGAGAACGCCGCTAGCCAACCAGCCGGACATTGAGGTTATTGAAATTGAACCTCACCCAAATTCTGAAGCCTGTCAAAAGACAATTCGCGACCTTGGTCTGCCTCAGCAATGTCTCATCGCCGGGATTAACGACGGAGGATGCGTCCAGGCGGCAGACGCTAACTATCAAATCCAACCGGGGAATTTGGTAATCATGCTGGTTCACAATCAGGTTTTAGAAGACGCTCTGGCAAAATTTAAAGAATAGCCCCGCCCGGGGAACGCCGCGCCTGCTCTGGCGCTGTAAGCGCCAAAAAAGAAAGCGACGCCAAGGCGCCGCACTCCATATCGTTCGCCTGTATTTTTCTATTTTCACAATTAAAATTTGTGCGTTTTCCCCCCAAAAAAATTTTTTCTCCCCCAAGTCGGAGGCC
>JAZQDP010000236.1:0-2464 GCA_045546875.1 Thermoguttaceae bacterium
GATGGAAGATTGAAAATTTAAACAGAATGTTAAGCATCG
The DNA here is from genome assembly GCA_045546875.1 of Thermoguttaceae bacterium. Classification (GTDB taxonomy): domain Bacteria; phylum Planctomycetota; class Planctomycetia; order Pirellulales; family Thermoguttaceae; genus RUG11551. Next base: position 40 of record JAZQDP010000236.1, read on the forward strand.
TCTGCGCCGTTCACAACGACGCTTGGGATTTATACTGGTCAAACAGTTAATTTTCGGCGCCCCCCAATTTTGAACGCACCCTTTTTCGTTTAAATCCAATCCCTGTTTGACCAACCACTGAAACAGAATCCAGTTATCGCCCTGCGCCGCACAATGTAAAATCGTAAAGCCTTCGTTTTGTTTAGCATGAATATCTAAACCTTGTTTAACAAGCCATTGAACCAGTTTGAGACTGCCGCTTCGGACAGCGGGAAACAAAAGCGTTTCATCGTTGTCGTCAATTGCTTTAATGTTCAATCCCTTTTTGACGAACCATTGAACCAGTTCCAGATTTCCGCTTTTAGAGGCGGAAAACAAAAGAAGCGTACAATCCTCTTTGTTATTAACGTTGAACGTTACACCCTGTTTTACCAGCCATTGTACCAACTCCAAATTCCCGCTTCCAACAGCGGATAGCAAAAGCTCAAAACAATCGCTTTCATTCAGATTCAAGTTGCGATCAAACAAAAGTTGAACCGGTTTCAAATTGCCATGTTGAGCAGCATTAAATAAAAATACTACGTATTGTTCTCCAATTTCTTTAAGATTCGCCCCGCGTTCAATAAGATACTGAACAATAGAAAATTTATCGATTTGAAGAGCTTGCAGCAATGGATTAAATCGGTCATACAGATCGTCGTCTTCTATAACGGCTCCATGTTCGACAAGGAAACGAACCATTTCTAAATCGCCCTGTTTTACCGCTAAATACAACGGCGATTTTCCCTCGTCATTTTGTATATTGACGTCTTTCCCCAGAGAAACAAGCCACTCAACCAGTTTTAAATTTCTGCTTTCAACGGCGGAACACAAGACCGTCGGATAATACTCCTTAACGTCTAGTCCCTGCTTAACCAGCCATTGAACCAGTTCCACATTCCCGCTTTCGGCAGCGGCGCGCAAAACACGTAGGTCTTCTAAAACAGATTCGTCAATCTCAGCCCCCAGTTCAAACAGACATTGAACAATTGACAACTTCCCCAGGCTTGCAGCATAGTATAATGGCGTTCGACTAACGTCCTCAGACTGGTTGGGATCCAAACCGCTTTTCACCAGCCATTGAACCATCTCGCAGGAACCGCCGTCAATAGCGTAATATAAAAGACTGTAATGATCGCTGTCTTTTTCCTGAACGCTTATCCCCTGCGATACGAGCCATTGAACCAATTCCAGGTTTCCGCTTTGAGCTGCGTACTGTATAACCTTATAGCCGCCATCAGTACGGTCGTTGACGTCCATTCCCTGTTTGACAAGCCACTTTACCAAAGACAAGCTCCCGCTCCTTGCCGCGGTATGAATCAACGACTTGTTACCTCTTGCCAACGCGTCCACGTCCACGTCTTGATCGACTATCCACTTCACCAGCTCCAGATTCCCGCTTTGAGTTGCGTAATGCAATACGGAAACGCCATTCTGATTTTGAACGTTGACGCTGGCGCCCTGCTCTGCCAGCCATTGAACCAGTTCCAAATTCCCGCTTCGGGCGGCGTAGTGCATAACGCTTAAATCGCGACTGGATTTTTTATTGATGTTCGCGCCCTGATTAACCAGCCATTGAACGAGTTCCAGATTCCCGCTTCGGGCGGCGTAATGGATTATAGCTCGAACGTTATGCCCTTTCCATATATTAACGCCATGTTCCGTCAGCCACACAACCAGATCCAGACTCCCGCTTTGAGCGGCATAATGCGCGACCGTGTAACCTTCTTCACTGACAATGTTGACGTCCGCGCCCTTTTCTATAAGCGTTTTAACGCGCTCTATATCTCTCATAAACGCCGCATAATGCAGAATGTTCTGCCCTTTTGATTTGAATTCAAAATCAAAATTTCCGGTTTGAAACATCTCTTCAAACCGTTCGACATTGACTCTGCCAAAGCATTTTTCCGCTTCCTGAACGCGGTCGTTATTCAAATTGGAATCGTCCGCCAGACAGACCGACAGAGCGCTTGTCAAAAACAGAACGAAAAAGGAGAAAACGGTATTTCGGAACGTCATTGGGTTTATCCTCATAGCGTTTGAAGAATAATTCATAAGGAATTGACTCCCATATTAATTTAACAATAATTATAATAAGAATTAGATAATTTGCAATAGGGCGAGAGGCAATTTGCAATTAGCGATTTGCAATTAGCAATTTTCAATTGTTGTGGCGCGAAGCGTAATTGCTAATTGACAATTGCTAATTATTCATTAAAAAGCGCTCTGCTTCCCGATATCTCACCCTTCCTCCGCTCCTTGTCAAAATTCTCATTTTTGATAAAATAGTTTATAATTAAGCTTTTAGCCTCAAGCTTCTAGCCTTTAGTTTGAAAAACCTGATTCGTGCGTTATCGCAAGAAATAGAGATAACCAAGCTAGCGGCTAGGAGCTAGGAGCTAATAGC
>JAZQDP010000237.1:0-4598 GCA_045546875.1 Thermoguttaceae bacterium
AACAAAGGGCGCATTATGAAAAAGTTCTTCAGATAACGATTCCGGAATCGGTTGAATGGGTACGATTTCAAGAGCGACGCGGTTTTCTTAGCGATACGACAATTCTCGGCGAATTGCATGCTACCCATGAAGAATTCGCCCAGCTCTTTCCACCGGAAAAATTTCCCATGGAGGAGTTGTCATTAGAAACCGCGCCGTCATTGGTGAAAATACTCGATCCAGATGATGAAAACAACATCCCTCGTCCCGGTTGTTCATATAAAGGCTATACAAGCCCATTCAATAGCGAGAATCACAATATTTGGGAAATCGTCGCGGAATTCCCCTCGGACGAAAACGAACGAATACACGTTTGGTTTGTGAATAATAACGTTATTGCCAGATAATTTATGTAATTCTATGGGAGAATTCTGGGAGCGGCTGGGAGAAGGGGTTAGGGAAAGGACGTTGAAAAGCTCGTCAGTAATCATTAGATTTTATCCAGCTTTCCTAACCGTCTTTCCTCGTTGTTTTTTTGCTCTTTTTTTGAAACTTCTCTTTACAAATCGCAAAAAATAACCTATATAACTTCTAGGCGAATGTATCGCGGGATTATACAAGGCAGTAGGCATAGGTGAGCCGGGGCGCGTAAGCTCCCGGAATTTTCAGAATTATGCAACTCGCCACTCCCTACTCGCAACGTAAATAAATGTCAAGACGTTTTTGTTCTGTCGTATTGCTGATAATTGCACTAACGTGCGTTAGCTGCCGGAATGGCAAATCGTATATTCCTTGGGCAAGAAGGAACGTGCCAGATATGCCTGAGACGGCTTTAATTCCACCTAACGCATCACTGCAAGATATCATTTCTGCGGTCAACCGCCAGAACGAACAAATTACGTCTCTTAGCGCGCATTCCGCAACGGTTTCCATACCGCGAACGCCTCCGCTGTCGGCGGAAATCGTTTATCATACCCCCAATTATCTGCACATTTCCGCTAAGACGAATATTACCGGTAAAGAGTTCGACATGGGGTCTAACCCGGAACTGTTCTGGTTCTGGGTCGCCCGCGACGAAAGACCGGGGGTGTATTATTGCCGTCATGATCAGTACGAACAATCAAACGTTTCTCAGCAGTTGCCCATTGAACCGAACTGGGTTATTGAAGCGTTGGGCGTCAAACCCATAGACCAATCATTATACTGGCAAGGACCTCGTCCAACGGCAGACGGTATTTTTTATGAATTGCGCGCGCAAGAGAATACGCCAAAAGGAACGGTAACGCGCGTGGTTTATGTCGACCGTCGTACAGCAACTATTGCCGCCCAACGTATTTATGATTCGTCCAACGCGCTGATGATTGACGCTACAGTAAGGAAAGTTCGCCGTGATAGTCTGTCAGGCATCTACGCTCCGCAAAAAATCGATATTTTTTCAACGCGAGATAATTTCAGGCTTTCAATTGACTTGGGGAATTTTGATCTCAATCGTATCTCATCAGATACGTTGGCAAATTGGGGTATTCCGCAAAATTTAGGCGCGCCGATGATAAATATGGCTTCTCCGTGATTAATTCTGAACTCGGATTAAAACCAGTTTTTTTCTATTATACCGGTTGCAATTACCCTGATGTTGTGATAAACTATATTTAACGCTCTGCCGAGCATCGGAGTAGTTGAGTATTTCTCTTTTTTAATTTGGGAAAGATTAATGGTAATTTTAGAAAAATCAACGATTAATAAATTCAAAGGCATGTTTTGGGGATTGGTTGTTGGGGACTGCCTCGGCTCGCCCATTCAGTTTTCCGGGAAAGACGACCATGAGTTCATAACGCAGATGGTTCCGTGCCGACATTTTCATACGCCTGCCGGGTACTGGACGGACGATTCTTCAATGGCGTTTTGCATTGCGGAGAGTTACGTTCGGCTGAAACGTTACGACCTGAACGACATCGCGAATAACTTCGCCCGATGGCTCTTTGAAGGGTTCTGGTCGAGCAAAGACCGCGCCTTTGACGTCGGACAGGCAACGTATAATGCGGTGAACGCTATTCATTATAAGGGAAGTCTGAAAAACGGAACGGAAGAGACGCAGGGCAACGGCAGCATAATGCGTTTCGCGCCTTCGTTTATTATGAACTACGGCGCGCCGGACAACGTCATGCTTCACGAAATCAGCGACTTGACGCATTGCAGCCAGGCGGTTCGCGACGTCGTTGACCTCATGGCGTCGATTCTGACCGAACACGTTGAGGGCAAGAGAACCCAGCAGCAGTCAATATACAAATCCCGGGAGGACGTCAACGTCAGCGGCTGGTCTGTTTCAACGCTTCAAGCTGCGTTATGGGCGTTCAACGCGACGAACGATTTTGAATCCGGCATGATTCAGGCAGTCAACCTCGGCGGCGATTCCGACTCCATCGGCGCTGTTTACGGTCAGATTGCCGGGGCGTACTACGGATTCGACGCGATTCCCTCTAGCTGGGTCAAAGCGGTCAAGGATTACGAAAAGGTCAACGAACTGATCGAATCGACCATTGCCGTCAAAATGGAGAGCGGGAAGGAATAGGTTTATCGACGTACAACCCCGCAGCGTTTGCAGCTGAATTATGGAACGCAATAATTGAATGTCGTTTGACGATAATCAGGAGAATACAGATGACGAGCGCTGAGAGTACAGAGAATTCAAACTCAGGTTCAAATAAAAGCCGTTATGAATGCGCCCTAGAAGCCATCTTGCGTATATCCGGATGGTATCCCGGCAGGCATGTTCCATTTACGGATTTTGAAAAGCGCCTCAATTCAAACGGCAAAATACTGCATGATAAAGCACGCGAGTTTCTTCATGAGTTTTATGGTTTGGGAATTACGACTAATTATTACGGAGTATCTGGATATGTTCCGTGGTTTAATGAATCTTTAATGCCATTCCTCAAGAATGAAAAAATAGATCAGACATTATTCATTGATTTTATTGGTTTTGGAATTGATCCTAAAGGAAATCTTTGGTTGCCTAAATTTTCCCCATACGATTGTGATAGTGATATTGAAAATATAACTCAAAGTATTTTGGGAATGTCGTGCTGTTTTATTGGCAGCGTTTATTGCAGTTGTGATAAAAAAAGAAAGCTCTTTCCCTGGTTTCATAAAAAATCTGAAATTATAACGCCGGGTATGATAGACCTGGATAGGAGTTATTCTGGAAGTATTTATATGACCGAAGACGGTCAAATCTTTTATCCGTGTTATACAGGAGATTGCGCAGAAGTGTATAAGGATATTAAGAGTTTTATGTTCCATAAACTTGACAGATTCCTGCTTCCATGCGCGGATCAGACCGATCCGATTGAAGCAGAATTTTTAAAAAATAAAACCAAGATGGAATATGTGGATTACGGCGATCCTTGACGATTGCGACCTGACAGAATTAGGCGTAACAAAGAAAGAAAAGACGAATAACGACGAAAGCCTCTCAGAGACGAAATAATTGTAACCAAGTTAGGAAATTATTACTGGTACAAAGATTGAAAATAATCAGTTGAGTCTTAAAACCGATTCGTCAAAGGTTGTGATTGATCTTATCGCGTGGGCGATTAAATAACGGAGACCCTATTATGATACAGTACCTTGACAGATTTTTAGACGATTTATTCAGCGCTCTTGTATTGTTATTATTTTTTCTTTTTATATTAGTTCTTTCACGTATTGCATTTGCAATAATAAGGAAAGCGTTTCCTTCAATGAAAAATTTAATTTTGCAGATGACAATTTCCGGTTTTCTGTTTAGCGTTTTAGTATGCGCTCTTGCGCTCTTGCTGTGGATGTTCAGACGTGAAGCGTTTGACGGCATAATGTCATTTTTCTTGTTGTTTGGATTTCCAACGTCGTTATTTGGCGGTATTTTATTATTCGTAGATAATAAACCAGATAATACAACAGCGATGCTCGTCCTTCTTGCGTGTATGTTTATAAACACGACTTTTATCGGGCTGATAATCGGCTGTATTAGATGTTTGATTAAACCAAAAGAAGATTCCAAACAAATAGAAGAGTGATGCATGGGCTTCGGCGTGGTCGTTCGTTTGTTTCGCTGTTTATTTATTATTCTTCGGAGGACGTCGCTCATTGAAGAATTAAGCCGCAAAGAACGCAAAGAACGCAAAGTAATGGAAAGCGTAACGCTTGCGGCGGAAGCTTCCCAAAATCTACGAACGCGAAAAGCCACTCCGACCCGCTGGTTCGCGGACGTCTTGTCTGCCGAAGAAAACATGCCCTGCTAAACAACTACGACGAAGTCGAAAACCTCACTGGATCGCGGACGCAAGTCCGCCATATAAGAAAACGAAAACCTCTGTCTTGCTGGAAACGTTTAAGGAACCCGAACTTTGTCCGTAGAAAGGATGATAACAAGACTCTTCCGGTAAGTTGGCGCCTAGAGTTTGAGCAGGTCAGTCCGTTCACGGATTTAACGGATTATACGGATTTTCACTGATTGATTAATTAACAATTCAATCCTCATTCGTAAATCATTGGATTTTAAACACGAAAAGCACGAAAGATTTTTCTAAAATTTCTTTTCGTGTATTTCGTGTGTTTCGTGTTTAAAAATACTTTGGGAC
>JAZQDP010000238.1:0-7574 GCA_045546875.1 Thermoguttaceae bacterium
TGGTAAGGAAATTGCTCTCGCCGGAATCCATGTGCAAAAAGACATTATTGCCGGTGGGGCTGCTACCTTTATATCGCACATTAGTTAAGTTTATGGTCGCGTTGTCCGTTTTATCCACAAATTTAAACGCCGGGTTTGACCCAATGGGGCTGCAGTCAATGTCAATGCGGCTACTGGTGGAGGATTGAAGTGTAAAATCGGCGCCGGCGGGTATGGTAAATGTTCCATTGTGTTTCGTATTGTCTGTCGAACTAAAAACCTTCACATAGTCGCCAACGGCAAGGGGGGCGATAGAACTGTCCGCGAGAACCACGTTTACACGGGTTCCTTGGGCGACTTTCTCGTTATCCTTATTGTAACGTTCGAAGGTAATGGTTTGCGCATACAGGCTAGAGCTTGTCGCGAACGAGGCTCCGAAGGCAGCCAGAGCGATGACGATTGTTAAAACGCGAGACATATTGAAACGCGTTGAACGGAAAACAGGAATAAAGTTCATGATGTGAATCACTCTAAAAGTGTAAAAATGGTTATTAGGAACGAGAAGTTGACGCGAGGCGCGTCTCTTCGACTTCGCTCCTAAGCGCTTATCAGCAAACGATTACGACTAACCGTAACCTCTTTGCCTGGTAATAACTTATGTACCGTATATTATTATACATCAAAATTTCAAAATGAGCAGGATTTCGATGGTAAATTTTGAAAAAGTTTAAAAACCAGTGTATTACAACAGTAAATAATTCGTATTTGTCAAAAAAACAGTAATATGTTCGGAAAGTTTGGAGTTTATCTGTCAATAGTGGGCAGGGAGCAGGAGGGATTGTAAGCCGGTAGCGGAGCGACAAACGGGGAGCGGAATTATAATACAGTCTTCTGTGGTTGCAGCGTCATTATTAACGGCATAGCAATACCCCTCTTCACTATTCCATGAAATTGCCCCGCTGTCCAATTTGCGAAGATTGTAGTCTGACAACGGCGGATTATTGACGGAATCTACCGTTGAATTGGAATTTTGCGCAAAGACCGATAGATAAACCGGAACGATGACTGCAAAGGCAATAACGATTGGGCGAATAAAATTCGTCTTCATAGTGTAACGGCTAAAGGTATGGTACTACAGTAAACGACTCGATTGACGTTATAAACATCGGGGAGGGTAAAGCGATAGCCGTTACTGTGGTTATTGGATTGCTCTTCCTGGTGGAACGCATTAGAAAACGTCAACAAAAATCAAATTGAGTTTTTGTCTGGTCGTTTACGTGTTTAGTATTATAACTAACTTTTTAAAATTAGAAGCCCCTATGCCCAAAAAAATTCCGAAAATTTCGTCCATTTTTTAAAAAAAAGTTATAATTATTCTGACAACGCCAAATCCGAAGCGGCTAAAGCGTATTTTTTTCAAACTGTCGTTGGCTTTATTGCCTTCTTCCCGATTTTTTTCTTTTCTTTCAACTTTTATTAAATACCCGGTCAGTTTGAAACGATAATACCAATGATAACGATTAGGTAAAATCGGTATCTTTAGCATATTTACAAGATTAAATAGACACAAATAGGCGTTGTCGTGAGTATAGAACACAACAGCAATTCGTTTGCCGACTATGAACTTAGTCCGTGGGAAATCAGTTCGACGGAACCAGGCGCCGGAACGTTTTCGCCACTCGAAACGGTTCTGGGAACCGGTAAAACGTCAAACTGGAACGGATTAATAGCAGAACCGACGAACGAACTGTTCGACAAGATGTGGGAATCAGTCGATGGATTAACCGAGCCTCCAACCACAACGCCGACATTTTCCTCTGCGCCTATCGTTCCCGTCGAGGTTAAACCTCTTGCCGCCAACGCTTTTGTTAGAACTCAGCCGTTAGACGAGCTGGAAGCATCGGCAGTCGCTCATCAGAAATTTTTGGATTTAGTCCGTTTAACCAACGTTTCACCCAAAACCTCGCAAAAGAACAATTCATCAGAAAATAACAATAAAACCAGCGTCAATAACGCTTTAACCTTCGACCAACTGTGGGAAATTCAAACGCGGGATTTGCCGCCGTTGGTTCAGAAGCCAAAACCAGCCGCTCCTGAAGCAGAAGCTGTTCCTACAATAAAAACTGCGCCGAAAGTTGAATCGGCTCCCAAGAAAGACGAAGCGCCCCTTGCCGAAGCGGAAATTGAACGCTTGCTCAGCCTCAACGTTGCGCCGAAGCGGCAACAGCAACAGCAAACGTCAGAAGTTGTTGACCCGACCGACGAAAAAATTATCCGTCTGATTGAGAAGCACGAGCAGTCCATTAAAAAGACAAAAGAGACAAAACGAATCTGGACGTGCAGCCTGATTAGCGGCATCACGGCTCTGCTTGTCGGGTTGGCGATTTTTGGTCAGAGCATGCTGCCGGCGTATCTGGTTCAGAATCAGGTTCAGCAGATAACCGGTTTGTCTTTGCGAATGAAAAACGTTCGTCAAGACAATCGGGCTGGAATTACCACAGCCGACTCGATAATTGCCTACGATTCCGCCCAAAGCCCATTTTTTGAAACGGGCGCGGCGTCGTTCTCCAGTTTACCCTATTTTGCCGGAAATAACCAGTCGTTAAAATGGGTAACGATTGAAGGAATTCGCTTTTCAGCCAATCCGACAAGCGTTCATCCATACCATTTCCCGACCAAAGACAACGCCTTTACTCAGGCGCTCAAAGGGGTTGAGAAAAATATGGACAACTCGCAGATCGATTATTTGGTCAAGAATTCCGTTGCGACGATTTCCTCTCCCTTTGAACAGACCATTCGTCAGGTAGAAAACGAGATCAAGGGCATTACAGAACAGGTTAAGACCATTCAGGATCGCCAGCTTTCTTCCGGCGGAGAAGCGAGCGACGCGGACAAGGCTCAAGCGACTGTACTTCAGCAGCAAATGCAAGCGTCCGTAAACCGTTTGAATTCTGCGCAAGACCAGTACAATCAGCGCAACGAGACGTTGCTCAACAACCTGCGTCAACAGCAGGCAGCCGCTCAGACCGCTCCCAGCGTTGCGACGCTCAATCAGGGCGAGTTCACCCAGTACCTTTTCGGTCAGGACTATTCCCAGTTTATCGGTCAGTTCCTTTATGAGATTCGTCAGTTTTGTCGATGGCTTCCCGTCGATTTGGAAAAGGCTCTCGGACCGGTTGACAAACTCGACCCGTCAGCGCTGTCGTTTAGACGAATCGCAACGCAAGAACAAATTGCCGTCGGTCAAGTTCGCCTTTCCGGTCAAACGCAATTCATGAACCAAACCGTTCCATTTTCAGCAGTCATCTCGAACTATTCGACTCTGCCTAACGGCAAACCGTTGATTATGAACGTAGCCTTTGGAGCCGACCAGTCGTCCCGCCTTCGCATCGAAGCCCGCCGCGCCGACGACCAAACGGAAATCAAAGTAGAATTTGCCGCCACGCAGCCGAGCGAGAATTCCCGCTTCGGCTCCGCTCAAGGCGTTGAAGTCAGCGTAAATTCAGAGGAAAGCAAACAAACCGTTCAGACCCGCAGTTTGCGTTTCATCATTGCTGACGGAACCATCAAGGGCGAATACGCCATGATGGAAACTTCGCCGTCGATTACGATAAGCCTTCAAAACGTTCATTCTCAAGCCGGTGAAAACCGTCTGCGAGAATTGGCGCAAGGAATCGAGAAAATCAACATTTCCGGCATCATCTCCGGGTCGTTTTCCAAACCGAATTTGCAGATGCTGTCAAACGTGGATTCCTGGGGACAGGAAATTTTGACCGTTGCCGCCAACGAATACGCCCTGCGAATGGACGAATACCGTTCGGCAATCGAACGCAAGAGCGAAGACGCCATTGCTGAAAACAAGCAGCAATTAGTCCAGCAGGCAGACAACATCCGCGTCAACGCGAACGGGAACGCCCTGCTGCTCAATCAGCTCAGTTCCGGCATTGTCGCCAAAAAAGCCGAATCGCAAGAATTGCTCCTGACTCCCCCGGTTGTCAACGAAGAGTTGCCGGTTGTTCACGAAGAATTGCCGGTTGTCAACGATGAATTGCCGCCAGTTCCGGAAGTTCCCAGCAACGAGGCGCAACAGAATAATGCGACTGATCAAAATGAGGTTATTATACTGCCAGACGCCGCGGCTGAACCGGAAATTCCGGCTATGGAACAGGAAGTAGCGCCAATCGTCGAAGAAGCCCCAGCGGCTGCGCCAGAAGACGAATTAACGTTCCCGGCTATTGACGATATGCCGCCTCTGGAAGACAGCAACGGTTTCGCAGTAGACAATACTCAGAGCAATCAAGCCGCAGCGGAAGAAGCGACGCCAATCCCGTCCGACCTGCCGCCGCTGGAAGACGATATCGCGTTACCGCCCATGATTGAAGAGCCGATTATATCGAACGATAACAATACCGGCGCTCAAGCGGAGCATCCGATGGAAGAAGCCGCTCCGATTGACGACACTGCCGTGGTTACCATTTCAATCGGGTCGTCCAAAGACGTCTCCAAAGCCCCGGCTGAACTGAATAATTCCAACACGGAAATGACGCAACTCAATCCAAATTTCCAGGATTACCACTCCCCGGAAATGGAATTTTCAGATGAAAATACAGTAATGGCAGCGCCGGAAATCGAACTGCCGCCATTGGAATCGATTACGCCCGTCGAAACGGTTGCGCCAGCCGTACCCGAATCGAACCACAGCTTGAGATTCCCCAGAAGAATCCCGCCAAAATTGCCGGAACGAATCGACTAAATAGGCAGTAGGCAAGAGGCAGTAGGCAGTAGTTTACGCAAGCGTTTCACAACTCGCAATTTTAAATGTAATAATTATAACTCGGAAAGCGATAGATAAAATGAACAAGCGTTTTTTATGGCAAACCGCAGCCTTATCGATTATGACGGCAATCTTTTTTAGCGCGTCGTCTGTTTGCCTCGGGCAATGGAATAACTCCAACAGTTCCGGCAAGACGCTTATGGACGTAATGCGCGGTAAATCGACGTCAAGCCAACCGCAGCCCATGCCAGCCAGCTATCCGCCGCCCGCATATCCGACGCCCGCACAGATGACGTCCGCCCCAATGACGCCCAGCGTGCAAACCGCAGCGCCGTCGTCGTTTCATTCCCATAATCATAACGCTCATTCTTCCCGCGCGGGAAACGCTCAGCAATCCTTTATCCGCCCTGTTCCGATGTCAGGCAGCGCCCCCTCTGCCCCAAGCGAATGGAATCCCGGTCCATCGGCGTCGGCTTCTCAAACGCTTCCGCCAGAATATTCCATGCCCAGCGCTCCCGTCGGTTCCGTACCAATGGAAGAGCCGAAAAAATGGTCGTTAAAAGGGTGGTTTTCCGGCGCGTTCAACGGAAAAAGCGAGAACAGCTATCCAGCGCCCGCCGCGTCAATGCCGACGCCAGTCGCCTCAATGCCGACCCCAGCGTATAATCCGCAGTACCCGTCGCCGGCTCCTGCGCAAAGCGTTCCGATCAGCAGCAGCCCCATTCAGAGCGTCCCTGTGCAAAGCTCGCCGGTGCAAACTATGCCAGTTCAAACCATGCCGGTGCAGAGCGTTCCTGTCCATAGCGAACCAATGCAGGGCGTAACAATGCAGAGCGTTCCTCCGATGCAGAGCGTTCCTCTTGACGGAACAACCATTCCGAGCTTGCCACCTCAAAATAGCGAAATTTCAGAAGGCGCGACCATTACAGATTTCGATCCTTCAAAATATCGGTACGACCCGGAACTGGGCGGATACGTTATTGCTGACGAAACCGTAAACGAGCAAATGGCAAACGCTCTTGCAGCGCATACCGGGAACGGATTCTCCCCAACCCCCGCCGCTATGCCAACGCCAGCGCAGCCAACTCCCGCTGCAATGCCAACGCCAGCTGCCATGCCAACGCCAGCCGCGCCTGCGTCCGATTCTTCCGCGCCGGTTAATCCGTTTGCCCAGCCAACGCAAGCTGCGCCTTCGTCCGATTCCTCTGCGCCGGTCAATCCATTTGCCCAGCCAACGGTCGTCAGCCCTCAGCCTACGGTCGGAGCCGGAGCGACGCACTCGCAATCCATTTTGACAACCAATTCGCCCGAGAATTCAAGCCCTGCTGATAATTCTGGCAAGTCAGAAAATTCAACAAATTTAACCCCTGCGAGCGCTCCAACCATGGTCGCGCCAACCGAATCAAACGCGGCGCCGCAGCCGGCTAATAAATCCTATATGCCTGCGCCGGAATTCAACCGATTCCCCACAGAACAGGGAAATGCCCCTGCCAACGCGTCAACGCCAGAAGTAAAAGCGACGCCGCAGGAACCAGGCGCCCTTGCCATGGAGCCGGCGATGCCTATGGTAAACAATCAGAACGACGTAAAAACAGAGAAACCGGAGGAAATAAAAAACGAGAGCGCCAGCGGCAACGACAAGGGGCAGGAAACCGTTATTTCGCCTTTGGCAGCGCCGTCAAGCGCGGAGTTACTGCCCCGCAACGCTTCAACCCCGGCGGTTGCGCTGAAAATCGACATTTCCGGTCCCGACGAGGTGGAATTCGGCAAAAACGAAACCTTTACCCTCAAAGTGGAAAACCCCGGTTCCGTTGAACGTCATGACGTCATTTTATACGTCTCTCCTGAAGGCTTTGGAGAAGACAAAACCGCTTCTTTGCCGTTAAAGAGCCTCAAGCCAGGAGAAAGCCGTTCTGTCATGATGAAGCTCAACGCTCGACAGCGAAACAAGCTCTCTTTGACGGCGGTCGTCGAAGACGGTCAGGGAACTCAGGTCGAAAAAGTTTTTAACGTCCGAGTGAAAAACGAATCGGTTAAAATATCCGTTCTTCCCCCTCAAAAAGCGGCTCCCTTCGTTGGCGATTCGACCTCGTACGTAGTTCGACTTATCAATACGTCCGAGGAAGCAAACCAACTTCACGTAACCGTATTTTTTGGCGACGATATCGAACCCGTTCGCGCTGCCGGCGCCCCCAATACAATTCAAAGCGGGCAAGTCGTAATCGACAAACCGATTGAACTCAATCGGGGAGAAATGCGCGACCTGGAAATTACCGCCATTGCGTTAACCCCCGGCTCTCATAAAATGATGGTGCATGTGGTTGACTCATACGGCGCAACGTATTCGACAAAGGTTTGCTGCGCTTATCGTCAGCGAGAACGCGAAAATGAGTCGTCCAGCGAACAGAGTCCAAAAATCGAACTTTCCGCTCAATCGACGCCAAACAACAACGACGCATGGACGCCAGCGAAAAACCCTGTTGAAAATAACGTCAATAAAAATGAGGCTCCGACCACCGCTTCGGAATCCAATTTGGCTCAACCGCAGCTTCTTCCTCAGACGCTGGCGGGAAACGTCAATTATGAAGCGTCCCCAATTCTGGACGACGAACCGACGGTATCGTCCAACGGCAAAGTCGGCTATGTAACCGTTCGACGGAGAGGCAGTTCAAAACCCGCTGCTAATCAGGTCAAACAGGAACCAAACCCCAATAGCGGCGATTTAATCATGCCGTTGTTTACCGAATAAAGTACAGGCAAGAGGCAGTAGGCAAGAGGCAGTAGGCAGTAGGCAGTAGTCTAAAATCCCTACTCCCTGCTG
>JAZQDP010000239.1:0-8094 GCA_045546875.1 Thermoguttaceae bacterium
AACTTGTACACCGTATTTTGAAAAGAGAAATATTCATTTCTATATCAACCGGTGCGGATTCCATGCTGTTGAACTAATGATTGAAAAACATCCGGAAGAGCATAACGCCGACGGCAAAGCTCATCCGGAACGCGGCGACGACCTGATGTTTCGATTTGAAAAAGTCATGAACCCGCCTGTCAGTTTCTGTTTCTGCGAATTAAAATCGCCTGCCGAGGGCTGTCAATAATTCCTACCTGTGATATTTTCAGTAGCTCCGCTTGCAGCGTCCATTTCCCCATCTACTTAAACTCCACTTCCAGTTCCTGCTCTTCGTCGGTCGCGGGAACGTCAATAGTTAAAACGGAAACGCCTTTGTTGGGATTTTCCGCTTTCGACTGAGTAGTAGGGGCAACTTTGAATTTCAAGTCCGCATTGGTGGAAGCGGCAATTGCCGCCGTGAGCGCTTTGCCGTTTTGAGTCAGCGTCGCGGTTTTCCCGTCGTCGGAAATTGCAATCTGAGCGTACGTGTGCATCTGCCAGACGACGGTTTTAACGGAGTTATTCGTTCGCGGTCCGATATCGTCTTTAACTGTAACAGTCAATTTGGATCGGTCGAGAGTAACGGTGCGCGTAACGGATTTGAGCTGGTCTTTGTACGCGTCGGCGAGATCGGCTTTCGCGTAGCCCTTTTCCGGCGCAGACTGGAACTCGGTAATCTTCGCGAATCCATTGGGGTTCTGGTTTTGACCGTCGATGAGCAGCGTGTTGTGTCCATGCGTATTGAGGCGATAGTACGTCCAGCGCAGCTTTCCGAAATAGGCGGGCAGATTATATTGGTCAGAACCGAGGTCGACAGCCCATCGAACGCCGTCTTTTACCAGCACAAACGAGCCGAGATCGAGGTGGCTGTGGTTGACTTTGTTTCCGCCCGCCTTGAATCCAATGTACAGAGCGTTGTCGTCCAGCCATTTGGAACGCATGGATGCAATTTCTGCGCCACGGAAATAGAAATCCAGCTTCATCTTTGATAAATCTGCCTGTTTGGGCGAGTACCACCAAACAGAAGTTGGGTAAATTCCTTGGTTAGCGCGAGGCTTTGGCGCGTTGAGCGACGCAAAGTTATTCGTCTTTTTGAGAAGCTGATGCCTCTCGAATTGAGCGAAGTCTGGATTGTTGAACCTGTCTGCCAGCCAAAAGATCATGCTACTGGAAATGATTCCCCCGCCCGCGTCAGCGAAGTTGAATGAGCCGCCTTCTGGCGTTGCCACTGCCATCTGGGAATAGACGGTAACGTCAAACCCCTCCGCTTTGGTAATGCCGAAATCCGATCCAAGCGACGATTCAAGCGTATTGACAAAAAAAGTAGTATACAAAAGCGTATATTGCCAATAACCGGGACCTTCTTTCCACATGCCATCCGGCGCAAAAGACGCCATCGCTGTCGGAACGGTTGTAATTGACAAATGTAAGATGTTATTTGCAATACCCCGCTTTTCCGGTGGGAGAGCGTCGGCAATCGCCAGTGCGCCCATTGCCATGCCGCCGTTGCAGACCTGATTCCAATTATAGTTGGATTTACGCCAATGTCCATGCTTCAAGCTGGGAAGAAGACCTTTCTCATAAATAGAGTTTACCAGTAGCTCCTTTTCCTTGTCCGACAGGTCGTTATAGAGCCAGTCGTAGCCGATAGCAAATGCTGCTGTCATTTCTGCCGTATCGAGAAAATGCGAGGGATTCCAGTCCTTAAACGCCGCTGCAGCTTCCAGTTCTTTTATCGCCCGGGATTTATACGCCGCTTTCTTTGCTGGGTCGTCTGTTAATCGGTACGCGCCTGCCAGAGTTAAAACGCGCCTGAGACACTTTCGACTTTGCGTCAATAGACGCGGTCCGACAATAATGTATTCAACCGTCTTGGACTCATTGAGCAAGCTGTCCGCTTCCAATATTTGGTTTTGAACCAGTTTTTGGAGGTACTCGTCTGTTTTGAGAAGTTCCTTGACTTCCGCTTCCCGCTGTGGGGTTATCATAACTCGCGGGTGCGATGGATTAAGTTTGGAAAAGTAATCGGGAACATTGTCGGCAAACGATAGGTTCGCCAAACAGAAAAGCAAAGCCAAAAGGGCAAAATGTGCGTTTTTCATGATAATCTCCTTAAATGTAGTGGGCATTCAGTGTAATTTAGGGACGCTCAAACTTCAATTCCTTCATTCCACTTCAAGAGCAATAACTCTATAAAGACTATTGTATGTTAAACCCATTTTTAACTCAACGCCCCCCCTCCATATTATTTTAAAAAATGTTATAATCTTTTACATTAAGTTTGACGATAGCAATAGATAAATTTCTATCGATACAAATTTAGCGGTACTTCCCCGCGCGGCGGACGAAGGTTGTTGACCGTGAAAACTTATGCCTTTAACCTTTAAGGAGTTAAACAGATGGCAAAAATCGTAATTTTGGACACTTTGTCCCAGGACGGCTTGGATTTGTTGAAAAACGCTGGAATCGAATACGAGGTTCGCACGGGTTTGGCGGGCGAAGAGCTTAAAAAGACGCTTACCGAATTCGACGGCGCGATCTGTCGTTCAGGCGTCAAAATTACGGCTGACGTTCTGGAAGGCAACACGCGTCTTCGCGCAATCGCTCGCGCGGGCGTTGGAACGGACAACATCGACAAGGCGATGGCAACCCGTTTGGGAATCATCGTCATGAACACGCCCAGCGGAAACACGCTTTCTACAGCGGAACAGACGCTGGCTCTCATGTTCGCTCTGGTTCGTCATACCGCTCCGGCGTATCAAAGCCTGATCGAAGGCCGCTGGGACAAAAAACTCTATACGGGAACTCAGCTGGCTGGCAAGACGCTGGGAATTATCGGGCTGGGTCGCATTGGTCAGGCGATTGCCAAGCGCGCTTTGGCGATGGAAATGAAGGTTGTCGGATTCGACCCCTTCATGACTGAAGCGAAGGCGAAAGAACTGGGAATTACGCTCTACGCGAACTACAAAGACATGCTTCCGTACTGCGATCTGCTGACCGTTCACACCCCGCTGACCGATGCCACCCGCGGCATGATTTCCGACGCGGAAATCGCCATGCTGCCCAAGGGTGCGCGTTTGATCAACTGCGCTCGCGGCGGCATTTACGACGAAGCCGCTCTGGTTCGCGGTCTGGAAAGCGGTCAGCTCGGCGGCGTCGCACTGGACGTTTACCCGTCTGAACCCTGCAAGCAGAACCCGCTTTTCGGCATGAAGAACGTCGTCTGCACGCCTCACTTGGGCGCGTCAACCGAAGAAGCTCAGCTCAGCGTTGCCGTCGAAGCGGCTCAACTGATGGTCGATTTCTTCAAGACCGGCGCGATTCGTTCCGCCGTCAATACTAGCCCGCTGGATCCGAAAACGCTCGAAGAACTTCGCGGATACCTCAACGTTGCGTGGAGAATGGGCTTGTTCCTCGGACAGATGGGCACGTCCGCCCCGGTTTGCCTCAAGCTGACGTACAAAGGCGAAGTCGCCAAAAAGAACACCGCTCTGCTGACAAGCGCGTTTGCCGCCGGATACATGGAAAAAGCGTCTGACGTCGGAGCGAACATCGTCAACGCCGACATTCTGCTTCGCGAACGCGGAATCGAACTGATTGAAGAACGCTCGACCGAAGTCGTCAACTTCAACTCGACAATTACCGCACAGCTCAAAACGGAAACCGCCGTCTATACGATTCAGGGAACCCTGTTCGGCAACGACATGCCGCGTCTGATTCAAATCGACGACAGCCGCATGGAAAGCTATCTCGACGGCAACCTTATCGTCTTCGATTACGACAACGTCCCCGGAATGTTGGGCAAACTCGGTACCCTCTGCGGAAAGCACAACGCCAACATCGCTCAGATGTGCGTTGGCGCCAGCCGCGCAACGGGAACCCAAATCGGAACGCTGTCTCTGGACGTCGTACCGACGGCTGAACTGCTGGAAGAAATCCGCAACATGGAAGGCGTCAAGTACGCCAAACCGGTTGCTCTGCCCAAAGTCCACGAACTGCCCGTCTGGTTAAGCTAACGTTACCAAGTTTAATTGGGTATTAATAAATCTGTTGCGTTACTTCTGTAACGTAATCAAATTTCAAATGTGGAGGAACGGCTTTATTACAACTCGTTCCTCCCTTGTTTTGTCAGTATGGATTACTCTTCTCAATAGAGTTTTCTGTAAGTTATTCCTACTGTTATGCAATTGCCATTATTAATTACCGGTTGCGCTGGCGTAATAGGGTATAATGCCTTTGCGTACTTTCGTTCTCGATATCAAGACCAGGTTATTGGCGTTCGACAAGGAACGCGAGGCGATATTGCCGCCTGCAACGGCATTGAGTTTGCTGATGTCGATAATGAATTGGAACTTCAACGTCTGTTTGAAAAATATCAATTCAAAAGCGTTATCCATTCTGGCGGTTCCTGCGCTTTAAAAGCATGTCAACTCAATCCGCAGTTGGCATGGACTGTCAATGTATCGTCAGTAATGTCAATGCTGGCTCAATGTGAACGGTTTAACGCACGATTAATCTTTATGTCTGTTGACCTGGTATATAAAGGACGACTAAAAGGAGAATTCTATAAAGAAACTGACCCGTCTGACGCCATTTCGATTTATGGGCAATCGATGTCTGCCGCGGAAAATTTGATTCTTTTACATCGTCCTCAAACCTGTATTTTGAGGATTTCTTTACCCATGGGAAAAAGCGGTACGGGTCATGCAGGAGCTATTGACTGGATAGCCAGCCGATTCAAAGCAAATCGAGCTGCCACCCTATTTACGGATGAATACCGAACGCCAACATATTGTCAAGATATAAATCTCGTTTTGGAAGAGATTCTTAAACGAAATGAAAATGACTTTTCCGGTATTTTTCATTGCGGACAGCCGCGACCTGTTACGTTGTATCAGTGCGCGCAAATAATTAACCGAGTTGGCAATTTCTCTCCCGATTTACTTTATGGACTTAAGACAAACGAAGGAGCGCCCATCCCACCCAGAGCTACCAACGTCGCCATGGATTCCAGCAAGCTTATTAACGCATTAGGCTTCAATCCGTTTACCCCGTGGCCAGCGAATGAATCTTTATTTCCAACTGACCCGCGCTGGCATTACAACCGACCGGAAAGCGAACCGCGCGGGTGGGACATTGTCGAAAAGAAATTGGAAAAATATTGATTTACAATTTTTCCTGTATCTATCATCTATGAACGATTACTTTACCGTAAATTCTTTGGTCTGCTTCTGACCGTTTTTATCCGTCCAGGTCGCCTTGTATTTGCCTTTGAATCCGCGGAATTGGAGCGTAACGGTTTCAGCGTCCGCCTTCTGGACGAAGTTCGTCTTCCATTCCTCGTTGATGAGTTTGTTCAAGGCGAAATACGACGGTTTGGGCTCCATGTTGCGGGTGAACAGCCCAGACGTCGTCGGTTCGCCCGGCGCGCCGCAGTCGTCAACGACGTTCCACCACGTAATGCCCATCATTTCCGGGACGCTGAACCAGAGCCGATACAGATTCCGGGCGACAATCGCCTGAATTGCTCTGCCGTTGGCGTCGTCGTTGGGCGCGGTAATCGTGATTTCGCTCAGGTGAATCGGACGCCCCGTCGACGCCAGAATCTTCATCGTATTGAGAACCTTGGTCGGCGTTTGAATTTCTGCTCCGGCGGCAATGTCCAGCGTCTGCTGCGGTCTGAAGAGGTGCATTTGCGACCCGACGATGTCAATCTTGCAGCCGTGGGCAATAAGGTCTAAAACCTGATTAGCGTAATTCTGGTTGTTCGCGTAGTCGTTGATATTGAGCTTGACGGAATCCGGGAAGACTTCCTGAGCGATTTTGAACGAATTGTACGTGTAGTCGCCCGGCATGACGTGCCCGTATTTGCTCTTTGTTACTTTGTCGCCGGTTACAGCTTGTCCGTGATAGTCCGTCGCGCTTTCGTTGACCACGTCCCAGCTGTCGAGCGTTCCCTTGTAATGTTCGCCCAGCATGCGGATTCGGTTCCAGTACAGCTCGTTCATCGTGTCGAAATAATGCGGCGCCAGCTTGTAGATTTCTTTCGGCGACATCTTCTTGCGGGCTTCCGCCGTCTTGAAAAGAATTTCGCGCTCTTCCGGAAACTGTTTGGAAACGTAGTCCCACAGCCACGTTGGACGCTGCCATTTCTGGTTCCCCCAGATAATCGTGTGCCCGTGAAGGCGAATTCCCTTTGACTTGCAGAACTCAACCACCTGATCCGATGCGGGTCGGCGCCAGTGCGGCTGACTTTTCGGGTCTTGGACAGTGTTCCAGAACTCTTCCGTATCCCATTGTTCGGTTTTGAACCGTGGTTTGCCCGGCTCCATTTCAAAGCGCTGCCAGTAGAACGCAATTGTCGCGGAATTGAACAGCGTCCCGTAAAGAGCCTTGTACTTCTCGTTTCTTTCCGTCGTTCCGAGCTGATTGAAGTTGAAAATATGCGCTCCGAAAATGAACTCGTGGGAAATCTGTTCGACTTTGATTTCGGAACCCGGCTGAACGTCCGTCAGCTCGACGGTCGCGTCCGCCTTGCGATACTTCTCGATTCGTTCGTCGATGGCTTTCTGAACGTCGTCGTTCCAAATCTGATAATAGGCGTCTGACATCACGCCCGGGTCCGGCTCCGCCGCCGGGTCAGTCTGAGCAACCGCCGACGCGGAAATCATAGCGGCAATAACGGTAAGGGATAAAAGCAGTTTTTTCATGGTCTTTTTAATTGGTTAGAGGTTAAGGCTATTTGAAAAATTAATCTCACTACACAGATTCCTAATCATTCATTGTATTTAAGACAAAACTAAATGCAATCCCCCTGCCCCGTTGCACGTTAGATTTTTTTCTGTATAATACATTTGAAATTAAGACGTCAGCAGTTCAGCTGACTAATCGGATAGATTTACATTTTTTTACAGGATTTTTTTATGAAACGATTTTTACTCACAGGCGTTTTGACTATCGCGGCAACGCTGTTTGTTCTCAGTTCCGCGCTAGCGGACGTGTGGTTTTTTGGTAAAACCGACAAGAACCCGCTGGAATATCAGCCGGGCGAAACGATGACCTTTGACATTCAGGTTCTCAAAGACGGGAAAGCTCTCGACGGCGTTGAAGTTCAGTGGACGCGAACCGGCGACGACGGCAAGACGGAAACCGGCAAGGCGACCTCGTCCGCTTCCGAACCGATTAAAGTCCAGACGTCTATTACCACGCCCGGGTTTGTTCGTCTGGTTGCCAACGCCAAGGTTGACGGGAAAAACGTCAGCTTTAACGGCGGCGCAGGCGTTCTGCTCAACCAGATTCAAAGCGCGCCGGAACCGGAGGATTTCGACGCCTATTGGGCAAAGCAGAAAGAGCGTCTGGCGGAAGTCTCTATCGAAGTTCTCGAAAAGGTGGAAGTTCCCTCCGGCGTGGACGGCGTTGTCTGTTACGACATGAAAATCAAATGCCTGGGAATGCCGGTATCCGGCTATCTGGCGATGCCAAAAGACGCCAAAGAGAAATCGCTCAAGGCGGAAGTCCAGTTCAGAGGCTACAGCGTCGTCGGCGCCAGCAAGCCAAGCCATCAGGCGAGAGACAAAATCGCGTTCCAGATTAACGCTCACGGCATCCTCAACGGTCAGCCGCAGGAATACTATACCGAGCTGGGCAGAACGACGCTCAAACAGTACGCGTTCAACAAACAGGAAAACGAAGACCCGGAAACTGCCTATTTCCACGGCATGGCGCTGCGGGTTATGCGCGCTTTGCAGTACGTCAAGACGCTCCCGGAATGGAACGGGAAAGACCTTGTCGTTGCCGGCGGAAGTCAGGGCGGATTCCAGTCCATTCTCGCCGCCGGGCTGGATCCCGATGTAACAGAATGTTATCCGAATATTTCGTGGTGTCTGAACATGTCCGGGGCTGTGAAGTCAGGACGTCTGCCCGGCTGGTTCCCGGAATGGACGCCCGCTCTGGACTACTTCGATCCCGTCTTCCACGCAAAGAGAATTCACTGTAAAGTCGTTTCCAACGTCGGATTGGGCGACTACACCTGCCCGCCGTCCGGACAGATGATATTCTTTAACAACCTCAACT
>JAZQDP010000240.1:0-5415 GCA_045546875.1 Thermoguttaceae bacterium
AAGCGACGGCAAGCCGTCGCACTCCATATAATTACATCTGATCGAGGTATCGCTTGACGCGATCGACCAGGACTTCGTCTTTGCTCTTTTCGATAACCATCTTCATGGCAGGTTCGAACTTGTCTTTGTGCGGCTGACGCAGGAAGTTGTGGTGCGCCAGGTCGGCGATAGCTTTGTAAACCGTTTCCGCCAGTTGAGGATCGTTGGCGTAACGGAGGACAAAGTCAAGGCTCTTTACGTCGCGGACGGAGCCGACGCGGGAAATAACCAGATTCTTTTCGTCAACGCGGGTGGCGGCGTCAAACGCCTTTTGCAGTCTGGACAGTTTGTCGTCAACGGAGAATTTAACGCCAATCTGATCGTCCGGGAGGGAAACGACGCGGATAAAGGCGCGCAGCGCTTGAATTTTCTGTCCGTCCTTGAAAGAGGAATCCTGAGAAATCGCAAACAGGTCGTCTGCGACTTCGGCGTTGGGCCAGTTGCAAATCGCCTTGATCGCGGCTTCTTTAACGTCGTTGTCGCTGGACTTGAGAGCTTTTTCCAGCGCGGCTTTGGCGTCAGCGCCGCCAATGCGTCCGAGGCAGCCCAGCAGCGTCGCTCCGGGATACTGTTCCATTTTCGCGACAACCGCAGTGGCGTTACCCGGCGTCATGGACGCGATGATCTTTTCCGCTTCTTCCTTGTCGCGGCCGTTGGGGAAGAGGGCTAAGACGTCGATGAAGTCGTTGATCTTGTCAATGCCAACGAGTTTCTTGGCGTTCTGAAGCAGTTCCAGACGGTTGGGGCAGTCCTTCGCCTTGGCTTTGCTGAACAGCGTCGTAGAGATGTCAACGGAACGTGACGCCAGCATGCCGGAAATGAATCCGAAATCGCCCTGTTCGCAGTTTGCCAAAGCGTTAATCAGACCTTCGTCAAAGCCGTCGGACTCAATTCTGGAAGCGACCAGCTGAGCGGCGCCGCGATCGTGGAATTTCAGAATAAGCGGAATCTGGTCTTTCGTGCCGAGCTTTTCCAGAGCAAACAGCGCGGCGCGTTTGACGGGGTCGGTTCCTTCCTGCATTTCTTTGCAAACCAGCGGCAAATAGGCTTTGTCGGAACGGATGCCCAGGTTGGCAAGCGTTTCAACTTTGAGCTGTTCGGAGAAGTCGTTGTATCCCTTGAGGAAGTTGTCAACGTCTGCCTTGGACGCGTACGGAATCGCCAGCGGCATTTTCGTTTCGGTCGGGACGTCGTACTTTTCCGCGAAGCTGGTCAAAGCGCTTTTGATAATCAGCTTGACTTTCGGCGCAGCGTCTTTTTCAGCGGCTTTAAGAGCGTCAATTGCTTTGGGCGTTCCGATTTTAATCAGCGCGTGAGCCGCTTCGTCTACGACCAGAGCAACGTTTTTATTCAGACAGGCGGCAATAGCCGGAACTTCGTCGTCGCCGGCAGTCCACTGCAGGTTGCGGAGAAGCCACGCCTTGGTTTGAGCCGGCAGGTCTTTTCCAATGGCATCTGTCATGAGTTTGTTCAAATGCGCTTTGAGTTCCGGTTTGTTATAGGACTGGAAAACCAGATTCTGGAAGTTCTGCTGAACGGTTTGCTGCTGGTTGACCAGATCGCGGTTTTTCATGTCGGTGCAGTCCATCAACGGGAGCAGAGCGTCAAATTGTTCTTGCGTCAAGAGCGGGTCAACAGGAAGCGGAGCCTTCGGATCGAAATCGGCGAAAGCCGGGCTGACAGCCAGAAATGCAATCGCTGCCAAAAGGGTGTAAATGTATTTTCTCATGGTATTGTATTGAATGATAAAATGTGAATGTTACAATGGAAATGGGAAAAGCTGTTGATGACTCTCAACGCAATTAAATTTCAATCGTGTACGGAGCGCGCTGAACGCGGCTGACCATCTTCGTTGCCATTTCGTCCCCGACGAAGACCATCTTGTCGGCGTCGTAAGTCAGGTCGCGGCCGACTTTATAGGCGATGTTGGCAATCTGGCACAAAGCGGCTGTCTGAGCGCCGTAGAAGAAATCCTGGAACGGACGAAGCCGGTTGCGGACGCAGTAGGCGAAATCTTCCGTAATGTTGCCAGCGCCATTGTGATAGCGTCTGCAGTTGACCGCGTGAAGCGGCTTGATAACGTTTCGAGATTGGTTGTGACGATATACGCCTTCCGTTCCGACGATGGTAACGTCGTGCTGACCGTTGCGATTGTGGAACACTTTAACGCCGTTGGGCAGAACCATCATAACGCCGTCCGTCGGGTTGGCTTCCGTATGGGGCTGATAGACTTTTTCCGGAACGAGGTGATCCATTCCGCAGACGTACAGAGCGCCGCCGAATTTATGAGCGCCCCAGTCGGCGAGGAATCCGTTGCCGTATTCCGAGAAGTTTCGCCAGCCGCCGCCGTAAGAGCCGGACATGCGTTCGCCGTTGTACTGCGCCCACGGCGCCTGACCGAGCCAGCGATCCCAGTCCAAACCAGCCGGAATCGGTTCTTCCGGAAGGTAACATTCACGGCCGGGGTTGCCCAATCCGCAGTGAATTTCTTTAACTTCGCCAATCGCGCCGGACAGAATAACGGGCGCCATGTAGCCGTAGTCTTCCATAACGCGCTGAGAACCGGACGAGCAGACGCGGTTGTACATTCGCGCCGCTTTGACAATCTGACGGCCTTCCGCCAGTGTCAGCGTCAAGGGCTTTTCAGAGAAAACGTCTTTACCCGCCTTGCAGGCTTCAACGGCGATCTTGGTGTGCCAGTGGTCTGGCGTGGCGATAGAAATCGCGTCGTAAACCGGGTCAGCAAGAATGTCTTCGTACATCTTGTACTTCTTGCAGTCTTTATTGTGATATCTGTTGTCAACTCGGACTTTTCCGCTTTCCGCGTGAGCGTCGTAGCAGTCGCAGACAGCCGTCAAACGGAAATTGTTGTTGCCGCAGAAACTGCCAATGTGATCGTTGGCGCGGTTTCCGATTCCGATAAGCGCCAGGTTGATTTGTTCGTTTGGAGCTACGCCGCCGTCTTTGCCCAGAACGCTTCCGGGAACGACCATAGGAGCAACCGCCGCTGTTGCTGCAGCGGCAAGAAATCCGCGTCGATTAATTTTTCGATTTATCATGTTTATTCCTCAAATGTAGTAAAAGGAGGGGGGGAGGCAAACTGTTTTGCCATCGTTTTAATTTTATTTCACCACATTTGAAAATAAATTGCAATAGGCATTAGAAGAATTTTTATGTATTTTTTTATTTTTTAGAATTGTTTATAAAACATTAACTCTGCGTCTTCTAAATACAATAAGAGAATTATAATTCCGATTTTGAATTCATCCCGTCTTGACACAACAACTCCAGACAATTACAATAGGAGTATGCACAGAACAATAATATTCCTGACGATTTTGTTTTTTTCGCTGCAATGCCACGCCCAACAGACGCCAGCGCCCTATTCGGAATCTGCTCGAATAAAGGCGATAAATGCCGGTTTGAAATATCTCACTCAGCGCCAAAAAACTAATGGATCATTTGGCTCCGGGTATTATGAAGGCGATGCCGCCGTTACGGCATTGGCAGGCATGGCGTTTATTTCTTCTGGAGACGTTTGTCAAACTCCAGATGCTCCGTCAACGAAATGCGTTCAATATTTATTGTCAATCGCTCGCCCGGACGGGTTTATCAATCGACCAGCAACACCCGATTCCGACGGGTCGTTTCGCCCCATGTATGGGCACGGATTTGCAACTTTGTTTCTTGCCGAAGTCGCAGGCATGTATCCAGAAAACGACCTTTTACCGGTTCTGGATCGCGCCGTTAAACTGATAATCGTTTCTCAAAATGACGAGGGCGGCTGGCGGTACTTCCCTGTTAAAAAAGACGCAGACGTTTCTGTAACGGCATGTCAGGTCTTGGCGTTACGCGCCGCCAGAAACGCAGGACGAGACGTACCGGCTCAAACAATCGATAAAGCGGTTCAATATTTGCTGGCGCGACAAAACAGCGATGGAGGGTTCATGTACATGTCCCCCACAGGAGAAAGCGCATTACCGCGCTCTGCCGCTGTTGCAGCCGCGCTCTATGCTGCAGGAGAAAATAATAACCCGGCAGTCGCTAAATCGATTGATTATCTCAAGCAACAACTCAAATCGATTCCACAAAACGATAAGCCGTCTGCCCTCCCCGGCTTTTATGGCGATTATCCTTTTTATACCGCTTATTATCTTTCCGGCGCTTTCCGACAACAACAAAAAGACTGGACGGCATGGCGAAACCAAATTATTCCTGTTTTGCTTGCCGCTCAAAATCCGGACGGAAGCTGGTCAAGCGAATTTTCCAAAGATTACGCTACTTCTATCGCGTTAATTATACTACAATTAGAAAACAACTATTTACCTGTCTGGCAAAGATAATTCAGTATTTACAGACGTTAAAAAACGTCGTCCTTAACCTTGACTGACATATATGAACAAACAACGAATTTTTCTGTTGATAAAAATACTGGTTATTCTCATGGTTATCGCGATTTTCGGTCGTGTACTGTACAAGGCGTGGCTGGATTACCAGAAGATGGAAGTCAAGCCGACGATTGACTGGCTTATGCTCAGCGCGTCGGCGGGCGTGTATTTTATCGCCCTGCTCTTCCCCGGCGCGTTTTGGCATTTGCTTCTCAAGCGGTTTAACGAGGGGAGCGGAGCCTCGCCGCCAAGACTATGGGAATCGATCTGCGCTCACGTCTGCGGACAGATTGGAAAGTACGTGCCGGGCAAGTTTATGGTCGTTGTAATTCGCACGGCGTTGATTAAATCGAGCCGAACCAGCGCCGCCGTCGCCGCTGCCGCTGCGTTTCTGGAAACGCTGACCATGATGGCAGTTGGCGCGTTTGTCGCCTGCTTATTTTTGACGTATCACGCTGTTCAAACCGGCAACTGGACTTTGTTGGCGGCGTCCGTTGCGATGGTCGTCTGCGCCGGCGCGCCGACGATACCCACTGTGTTCGTCTGGATTGTCCGAAAAATCGGGAAGAACAAAGTCGCGTCCGAACTGCTCAATATAGACAAGCTGTCGTTCGGAACGCTGGCGCGAGGCTGGATTCTGGAACTGTTCTGCTGGGCGGGGTTCGCCTTGAGTTACTGGCTGACGCTCAAAGCCGTCGGCGTTGAAAACCTGAACCTGGCAGCCGATTTCCCGCAAGCGATCGGCGTTACCGCGTTTGCCGTTTCCGCCGGGTTTTTAATCCTCTTTCTGCCCGGCGGATTGGGCGCGCGAGATCTCGCCTTTATCGGCTTGATGACCCCGTGGCTGGAAGCCCGCATGCCGGGTTCCGGGGCGGTTATGGCAACAATCGCGTCCGTCGTCGTGCGACTGGTCTGGCTGACAACAGAGTTCCTCGCCGCCTGCGTTTTGATTGCACTTAGGCGAGCCGGGGTGCGTAAGCCCCCGGAA
>JAZQDP010000241.1:0-1640 GCA_045546875.1 Thermoguttaceae bacterium
TGCTGTTCAACTGCGCGCCAAACCCAAGCGGTGTGAAAATCGGTTGAATCAATTTACCAAGCGACGCCAAAATAGACGTATCCATGTGCTCGCCGACGTATTTCCAATCCCAACCGAAATTGGACAAGAACCAAATCACGATACAAGACGCTACGATAATTGTAAACGCCTTTTGAATAAAGTGTTTCGCTTTATCCCAAAGATGTAACGCCAAGCTCTTTAAGCCAGGCATATGATAGATGGGCAATTCCATAATGAACGGTGAAGCTTCACCGCGCATCGAGGTGTTACGCATTACCAGCAAAGAAATCAACGCCGTTACGACGCCCAAAAGGTACATCGAATAGGTGATAATATCGGCGTTTCCAACACCAAAAGCTGCTACTATTGCGCCCGAAATCGCCAACAAAATAGGCATTTTCGCACCGCAAGAGAAGAAAGGAATAACACGAACGGTCGCTTCTCTTTCTTTTTCGTCTGCCATTGTACGAGTGTTGATCATCGCAGGCACCGAACAACCGAAACCCATAATCATCGGCATAAACGCTCTGCCCGACACGCCGAAACGACGGAATAATCTATCCAACATAAACGCAACACGCGCCATGTAACCGCTGTCTTCCAAAATCGAGAAGAATAAGAACAATACCAAAATCTGCGGTAAGAAAGACAATACGCTTGCAACACCGCCCCATACGCCGTCGCAAATAAAGCCGACTACCGCCTCGTTTGCACCCAACGCTTCAAAGCCCAACGCAAACCATTCGCCAATGCTGGCGGTAAGTAAATCCATGGCGTTAAAAAAAATCATGCCCGGCGTATTGATACCCGCGCCGAAGAAGATCGCGCCGATGGTGCTTTCCGCCATTTTCGCACACCAATCACCAACCGTGGGAATCAAACCAAGATACAGGAAATTATCCGAGAAAGTCAAATGGAAAATTGCGAATAAAATAACAAGGAAAATAGGAATACCCGCCCATTTATGCGTCAACACTTTATCCGCTTTGTCCGATTTGGACAATTCGTCATAACTAGGTTTTCTCGCGCGCGTCAACGTCGAAGAGAAATGCTCGGTTATGTATTTATATCTCGCGTCCGCAATCGTTGCTTCCGCATCCCCGTCATAGCCGTCTTTCTTCGTTACGTTTTCCGCAATAAACGCTTGCACAGCGCGCGCTTCCGCAGGGTGATTTTTTACTTCAATCTCGTCTTTTTCCACGAGCTTGATTGCATGGAATAAGGGAGCTTCTACTTCTTTCAATTTCAGCGCGATTTCCGCGTTCGCAATCGCCGAACCAAGTACAGAATGACGAAGTACGCTTTCCCCAGCGCGTTTGACCGCCACTGCTTCCAAGGCACGCTTCATCAGTTCGTCCACGTTCATATTTTTCAGCGCTGAAATTTCAACAACGGGCAAGCCGATACGTTTTTCCAACGCGCGAACGTCGATTTTGTCGCCGCGCTTTTCTAAAACGTCCGTCATATTCAACGCCAACACCATCGGAACGTCAAGTTCCATAAGCTGCGTCGTCAAATACAAGTACCTTTCTAAATTGGTTGCATCAATGATATTAACGATACACGCAGGATGTTCTTCCAAGAGGAAATTTCTTGCAATTACTTCTTCGGGCGTATAA
>JAZQDP010000242.1:0-2363 GCA_045546875.1 Thermoguttaceae bacterium
CCCCCAATTTGACACTGGTGAAGCAGTTAAAATGATTCGGCAGTTTATGCTAAAATTGAACATATATTTTTATCTTGCATAACAGAGATAATTAAATCTTAACAATCTTTTTATAGATGTCAAGCCCCTGACAGAAAAAAATCCGTGAATTTATTGAAAATATCTGTAACAAGAAATATTTATCGATTAAACTCAATCGTTCTGTCGAGGGCGTCTTCAAGCGTGATTGTTTGCTCCAAGCCTAGTTCGTTTCGAATTTTATCGACGCTGGGGACGTATTGCGCTCGAGGTTTGCTGGGATCCAGCGTTCCCAGAACCTGAATTTCCGGCGGGTTGTCAAAGCGGCTGGTGACGCACAGAGCCAGTTCTTTGATTGTAACGGCGACGTCCGACCCGACGTTGTAAACGCAATGATTTTCCCCGCGAAGCAGAATCGTCCAGAGCCAAGTTACCAGTTCAGCCGCGTACAGGTACGAACGGGTCGGCGTTCCGTCGCCTTTAATAAGAATCGGTTCCCCGTTAAGACCGTTGCGAATAAAGTTCCCAATAGCAAAATGGATATCCAGATTCAAATACGGCCCGACGAACGCAAAACAGCGGGCGATATGCGACTGGAATCCGAACCGGTCAGCGTAATGGTTGACCATTTGCTCGGCTATCGCCTTGCCCTGTCCGTAAGCTGTAACAGGCGTTCCGACGTAACTTTCCGGAATACGCTCTATCTCCGGCGGCTGGGGTCCGTAAACCGCCCCGGAACTGGTTAGCAGGAACCGGCGCGCGCCGCACTGTCGGGCGACGTCCAAGGCGCGCTGCGTTCCGTGAACGACGACGGAATACATCTCGTCCGGGTTCTCCTGTTCCAGCTTTGCACTGGCGTCGGTCGCAGCGTGAATAACGTAATCGACGCTGACGTTCTCCAACTCGAACGTTCGGACGTCGCCTGCAACAAACTGAATAAAATCGTATTGACCGAATCGGGGGAATCGTTTCAGAAAATCGCCGGGATTTCTCGACAAAGCAACGACTTTTAGACGCTTTTCTCCTTCCAGATGTAACATTTGATTGAACGCAACGGCGCTTTCAAGCAGCCATTTGCCGAAAAAGCCGGTTGCGCCGGTAATCAAAACGGTTTTGCCAGCCAACGCATCGGCGAACTGCGACATGTGGATTTTCAGAAACATGCGGTCTGGTAGTTCAATATTTTTCATTGATTACAAATGACGTTGTGGTCGCAAAGGCTACTTTTTTTCTTTTTCGTTGAAGTTCAGCTTCTCGTCTTCAATAACCAGCGGGCGGTTTTTGACCTGAGTCCAGATCGCGCCGATGTACTCGCCGATAATCCCGATAAAAAACAGCTGAACGGACATGAACGAGAAGATTCCAATCAAAATCGGGGCGGTTCCCATCTGAAAGCGATCCCACCAAACCAGCTTGGCAACCAGGTATCCCATTGCAATGAGAAAGCTGATAAACCCGGCAAAGAACCCGAAAAAGACCGCCAATCGCAGCGGGAGTTTGGAATGGTTGACAAACCCCGTCATTGCCATGTCGTACAGAGTAAAGAAGTTGTTTTTCGTTCTACCGTGCTTGCGTTTGTCCTGAACGAAAGGAACCTGCGCCTGTTTGAATCCGATTTCACTTACCAAGCCCCGGAAATACGGGTACGGTTCATGATACAGTTTGACGGCGTCACAGAATTTGCGGTCGTACAAGCCAAACCCGGTAAACGCCTTGAGCAGATGCGAGTTGTCGGACGCTTTGCCCAGCAGCCAGTAGTACAGGTTCCGGAAAATTGGCATAAACCAGCCCTCACGCGTGCCGGAACGGACGCCTGCGACGACGTCGTACCCTTCTTCCCACTTGCGTAAAAATTCGTCGATAACCTCGGGCGGCTCCTGTAAGTCTGAACACATCATGACAACCGCGTCGCCGGTCGCCTGCAAAAAGGCGTTGAACGGAGAACGAATGTGCCCGAAATTGTTCGCGTTGAAAATCACCTTGAATTTTGGGTCTTGCGCCGCCAGACGCCGCAACACGTCCCGGCTGCCGTCGGTTGAGCAGTTATCCGCAATAATAATCTCGTAATCGTACTGCGGATTGCGCTCGAAAACGGCGCGCAAACGGTCGTACAGTTCCTGAAGGTTGCCCTCTTCGTTATAACAGCCAGCTACAATGGATATGGTTTTCATGGGAATGTTTATTGATGATTCTGTTTATCCAGTTCGTTTCTTTCTATTATACTCAAACAAACGAATTCCTGCAAGTCCTTTGCGATTAGGCGCCGGAATTACAGCCAGAAATCGTCGACGGACGAAATCAGTTTGTCCGGCTTGGCGTCCTTGAGCGATTCCTCTGCCCCGTAG
>JAZQDP010000243.1:0-5553 GCA_045546875.1 Thermoguttaceae bacterium
AACCGTCTGCTGTTATCTTGCCATTTCCAGTGTTTCGTCAAAGATCAACTGGTTTGCCACGGGGCGATTAAAGGCGCTCCGCTGGAAAAAAAACTCATCGGGAAAAGATAATTTTCCACGCTCTTAACTCACGATATTCCAGATTAAAATCCGGAGCATATCTCGCACCGATTTCATGGACTCAAACACCGACGCGGGTTCGAATCCGCAATGGGTCTTGCAATGCTCGCAGCGAACGTCTTTTCCAGGCCCTAACGCATCCCAGTCGGTTTGATCAATCATTTCCTGATAAGAATTGTAATGCTTGTCGGTAAGCAGATAGCACGGACCTTTCCAGCCGATAGGATTTCTTGTCGGGTTCGCCCACGCAGCGCAGTTCATGTCCCGTCGCCCGGTTAAAAAGTCCATAAAAATCGGCGACGCGAACAGAGGCGTTCCCTTGAGTTTCTTTTCCAGTTCCCGAAACCTCTGTTCAATCATCGAGCGAGTAAGAAATAGTTCTTCTTTTTGCTCGTCAGAAAAAGCGTCGTATGAGTATGCCGGCGAAAGCAGAGCCGCGTTGACGCCCAGCGTCTTGAGCATTTTGAACAGTTCAACAACGTCTTCGTTAGGCGTTTCTTTATAAAGCGTTGTATTGGTGCAGACGAAAAAGCCGGCTTTTTTTGCCGCTTTAATCCCGGCAATTGCCGCCTGAAACGCGCCGGGTTTACAGCAGCCGGCATCATGATCCTTTTCTAATCCATCGAGATGAACGTTAATAAAAAATCGGGGGTGCGGCTTGAACTCCGGCAATTTCTTTTCCAGAATTTGAGCGTTTGTACATAGATAAATATGCTTTCCCCGCTCCAGCGTCTTTTCGACCAACTCGACGATGCCGGGGTAAATCAACGGCTCGCCGCCGCAGATGCTCACGACCGGCGCCTGACATTCGTCAATCGACTCCAGGCATTGATCAACGGTAAGCGTCTGATTTAAGCAATGAGAAAACTCGCGAATTCTCCCGCAGCCGGCGCAGTGAAGGTTGCACGCAAACAGAGGCTCCAGCATCAGAACAAGCGGAAACCGTTTAATTCCCTGTCGTTTGCGCGACATCAGGTAACGAGTCATTGACGACGTTAATGAAAAAGGAAATCGCATAATTTAATTGTTATTTCTGATTGTTATTTGACGACGGTTCCGCAAACCATTCCAGCGCCCGTTTAATACACGGGTCGTATAAAAAAGGATCTCCAAACGGCGGATCAGAGCCGGGAGCGGAGATGTCAACGGACATCGAACGAAGCCGTCGCCATTGCTGAAGTTTCTTTTCCTCGTTAGGGGTCATCTTGATTTCAAACCCCTCGTCCGGAAGAACGCCCCATTGGTCAGACGGCTTGGCGTCCGGGAATCGATGGATATTCTTTCCGTTGGGGCTAACGTAACTTGCGACGGTAAACTTTACCGCGCCATACCCGGCTGGGAGCGAGAACATATCTTGAACCGCCCCTTTCCCAAACGAGCGGGAACCCATAATTTTAACGTTTAACGTCGTTCCGTCCGGGGCGGGTTTACCGGCGCTGTCTTGCAGACAGGACGATACAATTTCGCTTGCCGACGCCGTCTGACCGTTAATCAAAATGACAATGGGGAACGAGCGATATTTGTCGCCCTGCTCTGCTTTAATGTTCTGAACATTCTTTCGACTGCGGATGCTAACAATCAGCTCGTTTTCCGGTACAAACAGATTGCACATCTCAACAGCCGAAGCAAGCGTCCCGCCGGGATTGTCACGCAGGTCAAGAATCAGACTCTTCATTCCTCTGCTGAGCAGCCACGGAATAAGCGTTGACAGTTCTTTGGCGGTTTTAAATCCAAAACCGATAATTCGGACGTAAGCGACATGGTCGCTATTGGGAAGAAAATATTCCCATTGTCCGTTCTCAAGCCGTCTGTCGCCCACCGCGGACGCCGTCGAAACGATTGCCCGCTTGACTTCAAAATCAATCGGCTTTTCAGTCCCGGCGCGCTGCACTTGCAGTTTAACGATTTGATTCGGCTCCCCTCGCAGACGTTGAATGACTTGTGATAACGTTTCGTTTTGCGTTGTCTGTCCGTCAATCGCGACAATATGATCTCCCGGCAAAACGCCGGCTTTTTGAGCGGGAGAACCGTAAATCAGAGCGGAAACAATAATCGCTTTCGTAGAAGGCGCAACAGCCAACTCAGCGCCAATGCCGGCAAAACGCTGGTCAAGCGTCTCCGTTACCTTATTGAACGCCTCGGGAGGATAATAGTTAGAATACGGATCGAGGTAACGAAGCATGCCTCCGGCTGCGTGTTCAAAAAGAGCGTCGCTGGTAATTGGCGATTCGTCGCCGGGATAATAATACTGACTCTCGACAAGACGTTTAATATGCGTCAGCAAACGACCGTGACGGTCTGCTCGAACGTAGCACGAAAAGCAGACTATCAGAAGGACTACCAGCAGAATCAGATTTCGTTTTGGCATGCTGTTATTGAGAAGCAGCAGGGTAGTTGCGAGTTACGAGTTGCGAGAAACCTCTGTGAAACGCTTGCGTAATTCCGCATTCCGCATTCCGAATTTCTACTGCCTACTGCCTACTGCCTACTGCCTACTGCCTCAATTCTCATCGACCCCAGAAATTTGGCATGCCTGCGTTGCGAGTG
This sequence comes from Thermoguttaceae bacterium, assembly GCA_045546875.1. Classification (GTDB taxonomy): domain Bacteria; phylum Planctomycetota; class Planctomycetia; order Pirellulales; family Thermoguttaceae; genus RUG11551. The sequence continues at coordinate 2,668 of JAZQDP010000243.1, forward strand.
TTTTTCGGCGCGCGGGGAACGTTGATAATCATCGGAGCGGGATCAAGAGGGATGCCGTCGATAACTCTCAGCCGCACGGATTCCGGTCCGTTGCCTTTGGACGGGTCTTGGGTGGCGCCGTATTCTTTGTACATGCGCTGAATCTCCGGAATGGCTTCCGTCTGCCCTGTTTGCGGGTTGACAATGGCAATGGTGTTAAAACTGCCGACGGTAACGATGCTGGCGTAATGATCGCGGAAACAATAGGCTTCGATGCCGCGTTTTCTCAACGCTGCGGTCAGTTTTGCTGCCGCTTCGTCCGCTTCGGACAGCGTCATCATATTTTTTACATTGACTTCGCCGGTCTTGCGAATCTTTTCGATTTCATTTTGGTTGATCGTTCTAAATCCTCGGAACGTGGCAATCTGGACAGAGTATTTGCCCGGGCAATCCAGCAAAGAGTATTTAACGTTTCTGTTAAATCCAACGACTTTTGGATCAAGGAAGGTTTCTTTGGCATTTGCCATTTCCTGCTGAGTCGTTAACGGGTTTTTCGTTAAAAACGCCCGACCCATTGGACCCTGTCCGTTTGTCATGCCGTGCGCGGCAAAATCTTCCGCCAGCGGGTTTTCCAGGTCAAAATCGCCATGGTATTGCAGCGTTTTGGGACGAAGTTTCCGAACGCTTCGGAGCGTATTTTGCGCGGTTGCGTCTTCAATCGACTGGAAATTCCCGACGAAAACGATATAGCTGTTTACGTTCGGATCTTTCATGTGTTTCATGGACTTAACGTTTCCGTGCCCGCTGATGATGCCTCGCCCCTGGACTTCGTTTGACTGTTTAATCTCTTTGTGAAAGATGTAAGCCGGCAACTTGAAATCTCGACGCAATTCCAGACAAAGCTTGTGAGCGTAATTTTTCGCTTCGGAACCGGTAAACACAAACGCTGTGATAAGCCACGGACCTTCGTTGGCGGTGAGTTCATAATTGCCTTGAGGGTCAACGGCGGGTTTTCGACCAAACAAGCTAAAATCTGCCAGCGCCATAGCTGCGTTCATTGCAATCAATGCCACAAGCGCGCCAACGACTGCAATCCTGAAATTATTCGAGTGTCTCATAGTTCAAATATGCGGTTAATGGTTATTGGTCAAACGTCATAACAACGGCGTCTGAAACGCGCGCTTTTAATGCCTTTTGACCTGTTTTATTATATAGACCTGTTGAACTATAGCAATTATTCCGCAACTTGTGAAGAGCAATTTTTTAGAAGTTACAAGCTGCAAGAGAATAAATAAGTGAAAGGCGGTAACGGAACGACCGCAGCAAGCGTAGTTACGCTTGGTTAGATCTGGACAAGGCGGCGCAAATGGGCGCCACCCTCTCCGAAAAACAACGCTATTTTTTCCGGGAACTAACGTTCCCGACTCGTCAATCTTACGGCTTATTATCCTTCAAAGAGCCAGCTGGACAGGTATCGTTCTCCGCAGTCTGGCAACAGGGCGACAATGCGTTTTCCTGCGAATTCCGGTCGTTTGCTCAGCTCTAAAGCGGCAAACAGGGACGCGCCGGAGGAGATGCCAATCAGAATGCCTTCCTTTTTGGCAGACTGTCGAGCTGTTTCACCCGCGTCTTGCCAATCGACGGTAATTATTTCGTCAATAATCCCTGTATTGAGAATCTTGGGGACAAAGCCGGCGCCGATACCCTGAATTTTGTGCGGGCCAGGCTTTCCTCCAGAAAGAACGGGAGAATCGGTCGGTTCGACGGCAAAGATTTTCACATTGGGATTGGCGACTTTAAGGACTTCTGCAACGCCGGTAACGGTTCCGCCCGTTCCAACGCCAGCAACAAAAACGTCCACCTTGGAATCGGTGTCGCGCAGAATTTCCTCTGCGGTTGTCTTCCGGTGAATTTCCGGGTTGGCGGGGTTTTCAAACTGCTGAGGGATAAAAGAGCCGGGATTTTCGGCTTTGATTTCCTCTGCTTTAGCGATCGCGCCTTTCATACCGGCAGAACCGGGTGTAAGAACCAGTTCTGCGCCGTAAGCTGCCATCAGTTTTCGGCGTTCGATCGACATGGAATCCGGCATAACAATAATAATGCGGTATCCCTTTACGGCAGCGACCATTGACAAGCCCACGCCTGTGTTGCCGCTGGTTGGCTCGATAATCAGCCCGCCCGGTTGAAGGGCGCCGGACTGCTCTGCAGCCTCAATCATCGCAAAAGCGACTCGGTCTTTAACAGACCCGCCGGGGTTGAAATACTCTACTTTAGCCAAAACTTCCGCCTGGCCTTTGTTGAGTTTGTTAATGCGTACAAGCGGAGTGCCTCCGATTGTGTTAAGAATGGAATTGTGAATCATAATGTAAATGAATGGTTAGTTGCGAGTTGCGAATTGCGAGAAAGGCAAGCGCAACACAAATCATTTCTTAAGGAGCGATTCCTTCATCGTTCCACCGAATAGTATACTCCTTTCTTAAAAATTATTCAAGTTCATATTAACGAATTCTTTGAAAGTTTTTGAAGTTTTTGAAGTTTTTGGCAAACGGGTTATAAAAGGAAATATTTTTGTTCTACTTGAAATTTCTCGAAAAATGAGCTATTAGCCCCTAGCCGCTAGCTTGGTTATTCCTATTTCTTGCGATAACGCACGAATCAGGTTTATCAAACTAATAGCTAGAAGCTGGCAGCTAGAGGCTTAACATCGAAAAGCTCAAATCGTTTCAGTATATTACGTTCCCCAATATTTCAATATTTATCCTATAAAAACAGAACAGCGTCCCGAATGGGACGCTGATTCTTTAACCGTTGCGGCGGTCGGCGTGTGAGACGACTCTACGCGCCGGTTTTTCTACGACTATCAATTTGCTGTTCTTGTAACAGTTCCGACGATTACTGGTCGTAACG
>JAZQDP010000244.1:0-1758 GCA_045546875.1 Thermoguttaceae bacterium
GTTTGTTAATCATTCGATTTTTAACACGAAAAACACAAAATAAGCGAAAAACACGAAAAATTTAGGATTATAAAATAATCCTTTCGTTTGTTTCGTTCTTTTCGTGTGTTTCGTGTTAAAAAAACTTTTGGACGGGCAAAACATCTATTTTTTAGATCACAGGTACGGACTTGCCGGAAGAACCGAAAATTTCGGAATTCGCGTTCCAAAATTAACGGTTTGTTTTTGAATCAACCTTTTTTAAAGACTATTATGCCATGACCCCAAAACCGTTTGACGAGCATCTGTCAGCCGCCTTGAGTCAACTTCAGAAACTGCACTGGAAGAATTTTCTGATGTTGATTGTTTCGACATTAATCAACACCGTAGGGGTTGGATTCTTTCTGGTTGCTGGCAAGCTGATTGACGGCGGCTTTTCAGGAACGTCAATTCTGTTCAATTACATTACCACAGACGCAGAGTTTTATAAAAATCTCGGGCTGCCGGAAATTCCTATTTCCGTTTTTCTGCTGATTTTGAATATTCCTCTGTTTATATTTGGAGCGAGAAAAATCGGTTTGAATTTTATGATTTACTCGATTTTTGCCATCTCCCTTTTTTCGTTTTGGATGTACGTCCTGGGAAGCGTTCAGATACACACTCAAAACCTGCTTATAGCTGCTGTATTTGGAGGGTTGTTGTCTGGCGCGGGTTCAGGTCTGACGATTCGATATGGCGGCTGTCTGGACGGCGTTGAGGTAGCGGCGGTTTTGCTTAATAAAAAAACCGGGTTGTCTGTTGGAACGCTGGCGATGATCTACAACGCGATTATTATGTCGTCATCCATTCCGCTGGTCGGGGTTGACAATGCGTTGTTATCCATTCTCGCTTACTACGTCGGCTTGAAGGCGGTAGACTTCATGGTCGAAGGTCTGGATCGCGGAAAGGCGGCGATTATCATTTCTGACCGGGGCGAAGAAATTGCTCAAGCCCTTTCAACTGCTATGGAACGAGGCGTTACAATCTGGGATGTTACAGGATTCTACGCCCAGCAGAAAAAACAGGCTCTGTACTTTGTCGTCAACAGATTTGAGGTTGTCCGATTAAAAGAAATTGTTTACGCTGTCGACCCGATGGCTTTCGTTTCGTTTAATGAAGTGTCGGAGATTATCGGCCGTTCCGGAGAAAAGCGTCAGTTTTCCAAATTATAGCTTTGTCTGTTTGACAGACGTATAAGGCTTATATGGACGTCATGTCAATATAGGCGTTTGAAAACCTTGAAAGTGTGAAAATCCACTAAGACCTGCTGAATCGCGGCTGTTCCAGCCGCCGAAGAATTTTAGCCGCGAAATACACGAAAAGAAACAATCCGCTTAGTGCGATACTTTTTTCCCAGAGCGCATTGTATTTTAATCGCTCTGGAACAAGCAAACTTCGTACTAAACGGATTGTCTGGCTTAAAAGGAATTCTTTAATTAGCTACGGCGAGAACTCGGATTGGAAATCATCTCCTCTCCAACATCTCATTCGTCTCCACCGTCATCGCCGCCAAAATCTCCTCCGTCGTCGCCGCCGTCGCCATAGTCGTCTCCGCCATCGTCGGCAGTATCGTCGTCGGCGGTGTCGTCCGTATCGTCTGCGGTATCATCGTCTGCGGTGTCGTCAGCGGTATCATCGGTGGTATCGTCGTCTGCGGTGTCGTCGTCAGCGGTGTCGTCCGTATCGTCTGCGGTATCATCGTCTGCGGTATCATCGTCTGCGGTATCATCGTCTGCGGTA
>JAZQDP010000245.1:0-4104 GCA_045546875.1 Thermoguttaceae bacterium
TCATTTTTGCCGATCCTTTTCATTACAAACGCCGTCAACTTCGTGCGGATAAAATCGTTTATCCAATCATAAAGCGCCCGACTAAACATAATGACAACACAAGATATTCCGCTTCGTGTTGCGCCGGATAATGAAGCGTAATCAAGAAGCAAATAAACAATGTAGCCCATACAAAAAGCCAAGACGGCGTCGATTGTTGCTTGAAAAAATCCTCTATATCGTATGTATGCCGACGCGATCGCCATCAGCACAAATAACATTATCGTTTTTAAGTCGTCGATCATCTAAGCCCCTATAATATCGTTGTAGTCTGGAAGTTCGAGCAAACCCCGTTCCACGCATAAGGCAAGATCCGCAGCGTTAAGATCGCCGGATTGATAAAGTCTTCGCAAACTTTCTTTTATGTCGGCGCCCTTAACAATAGCCAATACGGCCGCGTCAAATTGATTGTTCATCGTCCGGCGCGTCCGGAAGTTCGGCTTCAAGATCTCGAATTTCCTGGCGGCGTGCTTCTGCTTCCGCTTCGATTGCCGCGTATTTATCCGCCATAGGAAGTTCGGCTTCCGGTGGTAACAATTCGCGCACCTTTCCGACCAATTCCCATAAGATTTTCCGCGCCGTGTAATCATGAGCGGCTAACTCTTGATGACACGCATTCAGACGGGCTTCAATTTCGGATTTAGTTTTTTGTTTCTTTTTGGCCATAACGTTATTTCCTTTCCAAATAAGCGGCGCATATTCCAAACTGTCCGCCGGGCGTCGCGCCGCAACATTGATCCAGCCCAGCTTTCAAACGATTGTCGAAGTTCCTTCAAACCAAGTTTTCCGGCCTTATACAATCGAATTTGCCTTTTAACCTTCCGGCGCTGCCGTGTAACATTTCGCCGATAAGGTTTTTTAATTATTCGTCCCGTGTTGCTAAAATGAAAAATTGTCTTCAAATACCGGAAGCAGTTTTTCAAGCTAACGATCTTCGTTTTCTTCGGGGATAAAATGATTTTTAACTTTTCGCAAAACCGCTTAATAATTTCGAGCGCTTTTATTAAAGTGCTTTTATTTTTCGCAATTATATAACTATCGTCCATATACCGGCCGAACGTTATTCCACCGCCCACCGTTTCAACAACCGCATGATCGATCTTGTTCGGGAAGGCGATCGCGTGCATTTGCGACGTTTCCGATCCAAGGCCTAAACCCTTTGCGCCGTATGCTTCGACAAAGTCGTCGATTAACTTTAACAAACGCGGATCCGTAAAATACCCACGATATATTTTTCTTAATGCGTCATGATCGATATTTTCGAAATATCCTTTATAATCAATCAACAATATGTAGCCGTTCCGGCCATACTTCCGAAAATGCCGCCGAAGGTGTTTGATCAATCTATCGTTTGAGAATTTAACGCCTTTTCCTTTTTGACTGGCGCCGTTATCATAGACAAGCGACCGCGTATAAACCGGATATAAAACGTTTTTACATAACGCCTTTTGCACAATTCGTTCATAAAAGCGCACGGCCGATATGTGCCGGATCTTTCCGCGTTCATTGATCGTAAATTTTGAAAATCCCTTGCGAACATCTTTTCCGGCCAATAAATCGCGATACAATCTTTCAGTATTCAATAATTGATGAATTGACCAATTTTGAACGCTTGACTTCCACATCACATTTACTTTGGCCAAGTCCGCGGCTTCAAATAATTTTATGCGATTGCATACGTTCGCATAATTATCGTATTTTTTAATAAACAAATTACGTCGTTCGACGCGCTTCGCCTGGCGACGTTCAAAACGTTTTGATCTTCTTGTCATAATTTGCCTTATAAAATAAACCTTGCGTGGCCGTGAACGGATTTATACCACATACTGCCACGACATAAAACAAGCGTCCGTCCGCGTTCTCTTGCTATGCACTCCATAAAGGGGCGTCCGTCGTTCAGCGTCAAGGTTCTTATTTGTTTCTAAATGAAATCAGGTTTAACGTTCCTTCCTCTTAATTGCACAGTTTTCGACCGTTTCCGGTTTACTAAGACGGGCTTTAAGACATATTTTAGGAATCAGAGCGGCGCGCGTAGCCTTGTGTTGGACGTGTTGTTGGCGTTAGCATTACCGTTGCCGTTGACATTGCAAGCATTCGTCGACGTCCCACCAGGCACCGAGCAGAGCCAGAAGTTCAAGCGCGTAACATATACAACATTAAACCTCTTGTTGTCCGGCGATAATCTTCGAATTTTGGCTTGCACCTTTAAGAAGATTTATTTCGTCGAATAACAAACTTGTTATTTGCTTCAAATTGTCCGCATTTACGGAAGGAATAGTCCGCACCATACAAAGCATTTTATTTTCGAGTTGATAACAATTAACTATTGCCCGTTGATAATATTCCTTGCGTAGTTTTAACCGTTCTTCCGTGTTCGGAAATATAGAATTTGAAGCGATCACATTGTCCAATAATTCGCTAACCTTCAAGATCGCGTCTTGTGCCAGCATATATCGCCATTTCTTCGGGACGTGATTATCGTTCATTAAATATTGAATGACGGCCACTTGTAGTTTTTGAGCCGTTACCACATATTGAATTTTTGTTATTTTACGATCTTTTGCATATACTGACATTTTTCAACCTTGAATGATAAGGCGGCCGGGATATTACCCGACCGCCGTTATAGTGTTAAGCGATATGGAAGCAGAGCGGCGCGCGTAGCCCCGTGGTGGACGTGCTGCCGGCGGAAGCAAAACCGTAGCCGTAGACAAGGCAAGCATCCGTCGACGCCCCACCAGGCACCGAGCAGAGCCAGAAGGCCAAGCGGCCGAAGCGTAATCTTCCGCGATAACCGGCCGATTTAAAGATCGGCCAATGGCACCACGGACCGAAGCTGTCTTTTTGCCACAAAGTCCCGTCGCCACTGATCGAATGGATCGGACAACCGTATACTTCAATTTCAGAAGGCGCAAAAACAAGGCCGCGTCCGACCCATGCTTGCCCGTTATTATCATTCAATGCGGCTGTTGAAGAATAACGTTTTGCCATGTGGACACGTTGTTCGATCATACGCGCACGCAAACCAGAACTAAATAATTGATAATAACCGGCGCCGCTGGCGTTGTAGCCACAAGCACCGACTCTATTTGAACTGGCGTTGTTAATACCCATTAACACGGCATGAAGTTTACTTGCTAAATATGGGTGTTCGGAATAACTGGATCCGTTGTTATTATTAACATCGTTCCATGTCATATTCTGATCGGATAATGTAAAGCAAGTAATATGATGTGTGTTTATTTCGGTGTCGCCGGTTCCGTAGTAAAGATCAATTCCGGCAATATAAATTTTCTTTCGTGTTGCCGGAACGCTTGTTCCGGCGATTGTTCCGGCAGCCATATCGTCCCAGAAATAATCGCCCGGATAAATTCCGGTAAAGTTTCCGGCAGCACAACGCGCATGAAGCCAATCTGCAACCGAACTATAAAGCCCAATTTCAAGCGCAAATTTAACGGTTAAGTCTTTTCCTTCATAAATACCTTGTGCGATCTGTTGCGCGATTTTTGCTTCCGAAACAAGCCCCAGAAGGTTATTATAATGCGTTTCGCCGTCGCCGACCTTTATTTCGCCGGTGTCTGTTTCCCAAAAAGGTTCGCCCTGGCGCAAAACCTCGTTGTTAGCCTTTGCCGTTGCGCTGTCGCCTTGACGCATACGAAGACGTTTTGTAATTGTATCAGCCATAAAATTTTCCTTTTCTAAAAAGATTATTGAATATATCCGCCGACAATTTCGTCGTCGGTTCCGTCATTCGGATAACCGCCAAAAATTTCGGCATATCCGGTTAATTCCAGCGCTTCATCAAGTGCGGCAAGTGTCGCGTTCTTGTTTGTAAGTGAATTTTGTTCGCTGGCCAGTGCGGCCGCTGCCGAACTACTGGCCGCCGAAGCCGCGCCGTTTGCTGTCGTCGCACTTCCGGCCGCTGCCGTTTGTGCGTTTTGTGCTGCGGTAACATAGCTTTGCAAAGAAGGTTCAACCGTATTGTCGACGTAGTCGTTTAAGTTTGCCGTTGCCGTGGCTGTTACCGTTTCCGTTGCGTCGGCGATTGCTTCTTGTGCTGCGGCC
>JAZQDP010000246.1:0-2284 GCA_045546875.1 Thermoguttaceae bacterium
CACATATTTAAGTGTAAGATGCCCGTTATTTCTTTTGACGAGCATGAATCCGCCGATGTGCAATTCGGACTCGACCGTTGCGTTTGGAACAGACATTCCTGCAATTCCGCCATAAGTAGCAACCGCTTTGCCTTGATTCTCAAACGTAAGTTTTTCCGAATCAAGCACTGCTTTTACAGTTGTTCCGCTACCGGTTCTACCCAATTCAAGTTTACCGGCATCGGCTTTCAGCCATTCTTTCAAATATTCGCCGTCAAGCTTTGTATCCAATTCCGCGTCAAGATCGTTTACTCGGTCCGTAATGGCCGAAATATCGGTGGTCGTTGTTTCAGAAAAGTTTTCCAGAGAATCGCGAATATCGTTGATGGTGTCCGAAAGCTTATAGTTTAAAACTCGCTCTTGGTCGGCGACGAGTATCTTTTCCACAGACAACGTTCCGGCATCAATACGATCTGCGCTAAGAGTGCCAGACGTTATCTTACTAGCATTCAGCTCGGCGGTTTGCACTATATTCGATACAATCGTTGCAGCGTCGAGTCTACTCGTGCTGAGAGTGCCGGAGCTAATATTCGAAGCATTAATATTGGTTATGGTCGCTCGGCTAGCGTCTATTGTTCCGGTTGTGATATGTCCGCCATCAATGACTGTCGTAGTATCATCTTTAACCGGTGTGGTACAAGTTACAGACCCGCTGACACTTTTGCGTTGAGTCGCAACGAAAAGAACCGGATATGATGCGCTATATGTCGGGCGCTTAGTCGTCCACGAATTTTGAGTATCTCCGGAAGCCGTAATCCACGTGTTCGTGCCGCCCATAGAGCTGGTTCCCGATGCGGCAGATTTATAAATCAGTTGCTCTTGCGCGTTGGCCTGCGCCGTAGTAGCGTAACCTTTCCCGGTGATGGTAGCATTTACTTGCGATGCCGTTTGAAATCCAGAATCGTTGGTTAAGTCCGAAACTTTGCTCGGAATATCATCTGGCGTAGCGTACGTATTATTGAGTGTCGTCTCGCTAAGGCGTCCGCTAGTAAATATAGCTGCGCCTGCAATATTCACTCGATTGGCGTCGATTGTGATCGATTCCGGCGATTGATTAATCGAGGAAATAACGCCGTTTTTAGAGACTTTAGATTCAATGTTGCCGGCATTGACCGAAATCTGAGCCGCAGCAGTCGCAAATTCGCTGGCGCTTGGAGACGATTTCATCATGGAAATATTAGTGACCCACATTCGTCCTTGCGGCGCCGAAGATGTCATTCCGTAATTCCATAAAAAGCCTATTCCGCAAAAAGCGGTGCCGGGCCTAAACGCAAACGTATTTGGATTACCATCGGTTACGCTTCCAGAAAGTAATCTGCTATAGCTTGTCCATGTGGATGGTATCGTCGATGGGCCGAAGAAATATAAATATGTAGAACCGCTTAAGCCTTCAGATACATATGTTCCAGCAGCATGCGTTGGTCCAGAATATGCCGTTTTTAATGCGATTGTATTCGCCGATCTATTTATCGATGAATCGGCCGCCCACGTGTCCGCACCGGTTATATTTCGCGTGTATGTTTCTGGAGGATACATATATCCATAACTATTCGTATAATCCCAAAATCGCAGCGAACGTTGATGACTAGCGTATGTTTGTGTCATAAAACCAGAAACATCCGTTAAATACACGGTAGTGTCTCCGCTTTTTAACTCACGCGCAAGAGTGGTCAATGACCCCGCAACGTACCCAACCTGCGAAGCTTCTATTGATAAACCGTCAACGTCATACGTTAAAACGCACCCATAAGCTTTAGCTGTTCCATCTTCAGAAATTGCGTCACACGATACAATGTACTCGGCCGATGGATCAATTGGAAATTTTTCTTCTGGAAAACACACATAATACTGTGGGGTGTGCGTAAATGAACCAGGAGAACCATTAGCGACAGAACCATCAAACGTAAGAGATGGATAGTTAGTGTTATCACCCATCAAACCATTGCCATTAGTTACGAGCTGTTCGCCGCGAGAACTAACCTTATTGTATATCTCGCTGACACTTAAACTAATGTTGTCCGATGCCGCCGTGATGGCAGCATTGCGATTAGTAACCTCTGTCGAAATCAATCCATCGACATCGGTTTTAGTGTACGTCGTAGACGAATCGGCTTTAAGCGCGATGGCGTTGGCATTCTGATCGATTTTCGTCGTATGCTGCGATACGACGGCGTTCGTAGCCGTTATCTTGGACATAGCGGATGTATCGCCGATGCGCCAGTACGCCCCATCGAACACGAAAGTT
>JAZQDP010000247.1:0-3932 GCA_045546875.1 Thermoguttaceae bacterium
ACATGGCTACGATCCGACTTAAGGTCCGATGAATCGCATGGAAGCCGTCAAGCTGGATCTGGAAGGCTTTGTTAAAGTTGGAGCGTGATTCACGCGCAGTGTGCAGTGGTAAGTTGTTAGTGGTAAGTGGTAAGGATATTACAATTGTATCCCGAAACAAAACCTCTAAAAACTTACTGCTGTTTTATATTCTTGTTCTGTTGTGGTTAGGGAATAGCGCTTGCGTCCTAACCACTAACCACTCAAAACTAACCACTACTCTTTCCATGTTAAGATATATTATTGCTCTGCTGGCTCTGTTTCCAGCGTTTGCTCTTGCGAACGGTCACGATGAGACAGCCGATTCCTCTGCGTCGCAGCGACCGAATATAATCTATATTATGTCGGATGACCATGCGTCGGAGGCGATTTCCGCCTACAGCCATTTGGCTCCGCATTTGAAGGACGTTGTTTCGACTCCCAATATCGACACGTTAGCCAAAGAAGGCGTTCGGTTTGACAACGTATACTGCAACTTTTCGCTCTGTTCCCCCAGCCGGGCGAGCATAATGACCGGTCAGTACTCGCACCGCACCGGCGTCAGACGTCTTTTTGCCGCCATTGCCCCGGAATGCGAATGGGTTTCCAGCGCTCTGCAAAAGGCGGGGTACTCCACCGCGCTGATTGGAAAATGGCATCTGCAAAACACGCCTCAAGGGTTTGACCATTACGAAATCGTTCACGATCAGGGAGCGTATTTCAACCCCAAATTCAAGTCGGAAACGGACGTCAAACAGTATCAGGGATACGCAACGGACGTTTACACAGGCCGCGCGCTGGAATGGCTCAAATCGCAGGAGAAGACCGGGAAACCGTACTGCCTGATGCTGCACTTCAAAGCGCCGCATTATCCGTTTGACTATGCGCCCCGTTACGAACACATGTTCGACGGCGTTACGATTCCGGAGCCGGACAACCTGTTTGAAGACCGCAGTATTTCGCCTCTGCTCAAAACGCCGACCCCGACGATTGTCAGCCTGTACTATCCGTTGCATAAACATCAGTTCAAAACGTCTCCGAAGGATTCGTACGAGCAGAAGACGCGCGACGCCTATCAGTTCATGATGAAGAATTATCTGCGCTGCGTTCGCGGAATCGATGACAACATCGGAAGAATTCTTAAATATCTGGACGAAACGGGACAGGCGAACAACACGGTTGTTATCTACTGCGCCGATCAGGGCTACTGGCTCGGTCAGCACGGGTTGTACGACAAGCGAATCATCTTGGACGAGTCGATTCGCATGCCGTTTGTCGTCCGTTGGCCTGGACACATCAAGCCGGGATCCGTTTGCAAGAATCTGGTTTCCAATACGGACTTCGCCCCGACGTTGCTTGACATTGCTCAGTCGAAAACGGCAAAAGAGGACATGCCCAACATGCAGGGTGTTTCCATTCTGCCGTTACTGGAAGGTAAACAGCCGAAACAATGGCGATCTAGGCTGTTCTACTGTTACACCGCGCAGCCGCCGCACTGGGGGCTTCGTACTGACCGATACACGCTGGCGTGTTTCCCCGGTACGGACGAGGTTGAACTGTACGACAACCTGACTGACCCCAAGCAGAACGTCAACGTTGCCAAAGATCCCAAATACGCAGAAGTTGTCAAACAGCTCAAGGCGGAACTGGAAGAAGAAATGAAAGCGATTGACCTCGCTCCGGACCAGCTCCCTGGCGGCGCCAGAGAGTACAGGGACAACTCCGGAGGAACTGTTGCCCCATTATAATGGGGAGAACAAAAGGAGTATCGAGTTCGTTTTTTATGGCTGAGATGTAATTCTTCTCAGCCATTTGTGATTTAACCGGATTCTTTTTTAATTGTCAATCTGGTTTAATAATACAAGGAATTTCAATTGTAAACAGGACAGGGCGTTTTGTAAAGGCAAATCTCACAACCGCCCTCCTGTGAAAGCAAAAATTCTAAACCCCTCTTGCAGAATCCTTGAGTAAGTTATAAAATATTTCTAATTATAGGATTACTTTATTATTGTTCTGACGTTCTGATGTCGGGACGGACAGAACGCTTATTCTTTTAACGTTTTAATCAAGAACGAAAATGAGGAAAAAACATTTATTTATTATTACGTTTGCGAACGCGTTGACGTTGTTGTGTTTATTCAATTCGTCGCTGCTGTTTGCACAGCAGGAGGCAAAAGCATCGCGTTGGGAGGCGTCGAAATTCGGGGTTGTTCCGAGTGAAACTGCAGATCAAACAGAGGCGTTGCAAGCGTTACTCAGCAAAGCTGGCGAAGCGGGGGGCGGGGTTGTCGAACTGGCGTCTGGCAGATATCGAATTGAAGGAACCCTGTCAATCCCTGGCGGCGTTACGCTCAAAGGAACCTATTCCGTTCCTCCAACCGTCAATCGAAAAGACGACAACCTCAAAGGCACTGTTCTGCTGGCGTATGCTGGCAAGGGCGACCCAGAGGGCAAACCGTTCATTTTTTTGGCTGGAGATAATGCCGTTTTAGCCGGCGTTGTGATTATCTATCCTGAATGGGACAGAAAAGTCGTGCCACCGATTCCCTATCCGCCCTGTATTGCTTCTCATCATACGAACAACGTTGGCGTTTTGGACTGCTGTCTGCTCAATCCGTATGAGGGCATTCGGATGGTTCAGGCGCATCGACATTTGCTCCGTAACATTACCGGTTATCCCATTTGGCGCGGGTTACTGGTCGATCAATGCTACGACATCGGCAGGGTAGAGAATTTCCATTACTGGCCCTTTGGATTGAGCTATAATCCAAAAGACCCGTACTGCGAATGGATTAACAAAAACGGCGTTGCGTTTGAGTTTGCTCGAACGGACTGGGAATACGTTTGTAATACATTTTGTTTCGGGTACGGCGTTGGATACAAGTTCAGCGAATACCGACACGGCTCAGCAAACGGGAATTTCCTTGGTTTGGGCGCTGACTCGTGCCGCAGAGCGATTTTGGTTGAGCAATCTCAAGAACCCGGTTTGCTGATAACTAATGGGGAATTTGTTGGACGGTGGACAAGTCAGGATTCCGTTTGCATTGAGGTTGCGGAAGGAAACCGAGGCAAGGTTTCTCTGAATAACTGTTCATTCTGGGGACCGGTTGAAACCTGCATTCGTTCTAAGTCCTCAAGGGGGCAATTAACCGCCAACGCCTGTCATTTTGTCAATTGGGATAATGCCGGGGCTGGCGCGCCGGCAATTCAAATCGCTGCCGGGAAAGCCATTGTTTCCAACAGCACGTTTCAGGCGCCGGGGATTCATGTAGAAGTTCTGCCGGAAGCAAAGTCGGTAATCATTACCGGGAACCAGGCGCAAGGGGGAATTAACGTCAACGGAGCGAATTTGCCTCAAACGGTGATGTCTGCCAATGAACAAAATCAGATTGACACAATGACGCAAGAGGAACGATTGCAATATACAATCGACATTGGAACTGACGACGATTCCGGTTTTATTCTTAATTGGCATGAGGCGGAACAGGGAACCAACGCTCAAGGAGAAAAGTATTCCGTTCGTTGGACGAAAAAGAATTCCAAAGTATTATTACCGATTGTTCCAGATAAAGCGTACACGTTGACGGTTTATTTGAAATCCAATCCATTCAAAGAGGCAGACAGCTCTCTTGCCGGCGTTTGGTTGGACGGAAAACAGATTGCAACAATGAATCAAAAAGACCAGTCGGCGCCTCATCCCGATCCGCAAACAGGGCGTCTTCAAGTTAAGATTCCACCGCAGAAAAATGAGCGTATAACGCTTGAAATCAAGACTCCCGGCTGGGTTCCTGCCCAAGTTCACAGGAACTCAAACGACTTCAGAACGCTGGGCGTACACGTCGATAAAATCGAATTAAAAGCCGAGTAAAAAACAGTAGCCAGTAGGCAGTAGGGATTTTAAACTACTGCCTATG
>JAZQDP010000248.1:0-4097 GCA_045546875.1 Thermoguttaceae bacterium
CCATGCCGATCATCATGGCGGCTTCGCCCAGTGCGTCGTTCAGGTTCCCCTTATGGGCTTGCTGAGAAACGCCGTATTCTCCGATGTATACTTTGCGTTTGCCGCGAGCTTCGCGATCGTACCGATCCGGAATAACCGCCAGCTTTTCAGGCGTACTATAAAAATGATCGTCCCGAATGTCGACATCGGCGTCTGCAATCTCAATACAGGAGACGTAGAGTAAATCGGGATATTTCGCCTTGAGGGCGGCGTGAAACGCCTTGTATCGGGGGATGTATTCTTTGCACCAGTTTTCGTTTCCGATTTCGACGTACTTGAGGTTGAACGGCTCCGGATGTCCCGCCGCAGCGCGCATCGCCCCGTATTTGCTTGTAACAGGTCCAATGGCGTATTCAATCGCGCTGAGAGCTTCGTCGATATAGGGCTGAAGGTCTTCGACTTCTTCGTTGCCCCCGTCGCGGAACTCGCAAGCCATGCCGCAGGAGACGACAAGCATCGCCTCCGCATTGACGTCTTCGCAGAACTGAAGATATTCGTGCAGCCCCAGTCCCTGATTGGATCGGTATCCCCACAAGCTCCAGCGCGATGCGCGCGTTTCCACCGGACCTAACGTCGTCGTCGGGATGTAACAGTTGGCGAGCGTACAGCCTTCGACGACGCACCCGCCGGGAAATCGGACGAACCCGGGATTGAGGTCGCGGAACAGCTCGACAAGGTCTTTCCTCAGCCCGTTGGGACGATTCTTGTACGTCGGCGGGAAGAGGGAAACTTCGTCAATATAGACCTTCCCCGGCTTTGTAAAGACCAGTTCCAGCCGAGCGTCTGCCGTGTCCGCGCCGGTAAAGACATGTTCATACTTCGTCCACGATGGAGATGCGACTTCAATCGTCGTCTCTCCCAAAACGGCGTTGTCCTTTCCAACCAGCCGAACCAGAACTGGCGTCTTTTGAGCCGATCGGGCGAAAATCGAGAACTTGTACTGTTCCCCCTTGTTAATCGGGATTCCCCAGTAGCCGTCGTTGGAAAGCGTCGCCTGACCGTTGGGCAGAACCGTCCCGACGGTAACGCAGGCGTAGGACGGGTTATTGGGATGAATGAAGTTCTCCGTTTCCAGCGTCAGGTACGCTTCGACGTTTTCAGCTGAAAACTCCCAGTTGGGAAACTTGTTTCCAGAACTGAACCCCACCGACCAGCCCTTGGTCGGTCCGATGGCTTTGTCGCCGCGAATGGCGGTTCCTTCCGGAAGACGGTAATCTTCAAAACTGCGGTTTTCAATCAGCTCCGCATAAAGTCCGCCGTCGCCGGAATGGTTGATTTCCTCAAAGAACAGCCCGAACATGCCCGGATTGAGCGGGACGCCTTGAGCGCCGGCATCGACAGTAAGATTGACCGTCTGACCGACCGCCGCGCAAACGGAGAACGTCCAAACCAGCATAAAGCAAATAAATGTTTTTTTCATGGATTGTCTCGTAAATGGGGGGGTAGAATAAAGCTGTGGCGAAGCTCGGGGAGTGCGGCGGCTTGACGCCGCCTTGTCCAAAGAGCTGCACAAAAGCATAGATTTTTCTGGGAGGATTCTGGGCGTTTTCTGGGCGTTTTCTGGGAGGATTCTGGGAGTTGCTGGGAAAAACCGATTCTTTCCCGAAATATTCCAGTGTTTTCCCAATTCTTACGAGAAGGCGGCGCCTTGGCGCCGCACCCCCCGCTTTGTTTTGATTTTTTCAACTCCTCACTCCTAATCCCTAACTCGCTTCCGCAAGAACAGCGCGGCAACGCCAAGAATCAACAGCGCCCAGGTCGACGGTTCAGGAACGGCGTTGGCGTCAAGAATTCCGGTGATTTGATAGTACCCGCCTTCCGAATTGTATTCGTAATTCAGGTCTTTGAAGTAATAGGACGACAAAGCGCCCATGACGTCGTCAATTATCGCGCCGGCGTTGGTTGAAGTCAGTTTTGCAGAGAACGAATCGTTTCCCGCAAGGGAACTGCCAGCAGCCAAAACCACGTCAATAATCGAACCGGACCCGATGTTAATGTCGCCTGTAACAATCAGCTGATCGTTATCGTCAACGGAGCTTCCGGCGATTTCCATTAACAGCGTCGCGCCGGGATCCAGATTGAAATTGCCTGTTTCGTACAGAGTTCCAATGGAATTGCCCGGCGACATAACAGATCCGTTTTCAACCTCTATATCGCCGACGAAATAACCCTTGAAATCCAGTTCGCCAGCGTTGACGACAAACGAATCCAGCTTGGATGGGTTGTTTTGATCCGGGCTGTCAATCTTTAACGTACCGTTTCCGCTTTTAACAATCTGGGCGTTTTGAGAGCTATTGACCAGCGCGCCAGTCCATTTAATCGTCTGACCTGCTTCCGGTTCAAACGTAACTGTAGAATTGTCCGCAACGGTCGCGTTGACAGTCGAAGTCGTATTCCAGCTGGCGCCGTTGGTCGAAATCACGCAGCCGGAAAGATTGACCGCATACGACCCGGATGCGGTGATGCCTCCAGCTCCAATGTTGAGCGTTCCGCCGGATAGATCTAACGTTCCGCCATTGTCTAGCGTTCCAATATTTACCGTACCGCCGCTAATTTTTAGCGTTGAGCCGGTCAGAGTTGTAACGTTATCAGCCGTCATAACAGGATTTTCGCCAGAAATTTCGTATTTGGAAGCGTTATTACCCAAAAGTATCATTTTATAGGTCGCTTGTCCGCCAGTCTGTATAACGTTGCAGACGCCAGTGTTGGTTGTATCCGTGTTGTTCCTGCAGCCAATAGCGAACCAGGTTGAGTCAACCTGAAAAGTTCCGCCCTTAATTTCCAGCAAGGAACCGGCTGCTTTATTACACCAGCCCATACCGGAATAACCGCTGCGGGCAATGACGGTCGCGTTACCTTCAATCGTAACGTGGGATTTTGCAGACATGGCCATCCAGAATTCGCCTGTGCTGAAATAGCTGTCGCCTTTGAAGGTCATTTCCAAATTGTAATTTTTACCAGAAAGCAGCCCCGGTCCATAGGATGCGTTATTGTAACCGCCCCATGTATCGCCGCTGGCGTATAGATATGCGTTATCCGTCATGGTAATTGACACGTAAGCAGCGCCGTTATGAGTTTTTTCTATATTGCCCCCAAATAACCTGACTTCTCCAGCTTCAAGTCTGGATTTTCCCGACATTGTAATAGTTGTTTCTACGTTGTCGCCGTTGCCATAGTTGTACGCTAAATTAATCGTATTTACCTTGAGGAAAGAATCGTCCGACATGGTCAAACTGGTTTTGCCGTGCTGACTCAAACGCAGGTCTTTTGCCTGAAGATAGGCGTCGCCTGCCATCGTAATATCAGCCGTGCGACCTTTTTGGTCTGTTACATACAGTTGATTGCCGTTAGCGTAGAATTTGCCGCCAGAGATATCGAACTTTGCGTCTCCATGATAAGAAAAGAAAGTTATATCGGAAACCGTAACGGTTCCACCGGTTTGCTTATAATCAGCGGAGCTATTATAGCCGAGAAATAATTTTTTAGTTGTTGAAAAAGAAGTATCGTCGCCCACAACGGTGAGATAGGCTTTTGAATTCGTCCCTACTGCAACTTCGAAATCGTTTGTAGTAGAAACTGAACCGCCGTTGACTTCAAAATATCCGATGGTGTTATTTTTCTGAGCAACTTCAACAAGACCGTTAATTTTTGTCGTTCCTGCGTTATTGATATATTTTGAGGTGTAATCCCCAGACGGATTTTCGCTTGCCGCATAGCCGTCAGGAGCATTATCGTCGCCAATAATTATTCGAGAAAGAGTAACCGCGCCGCCGTTATTGGTCGTAACGCTGTTAGTTTTCATTGCCAAACCGTTTCCCGTAAAGTTGACTTTGCCGTCGTTGACAACGAAATCCTGATAGCTTTTGAACCATCCGCTGCTCGTTTTGACCTCGCCGCCGTTGACTTCCATATAGCCGGCGTTGTCCATGAGAAGTCGGTCGCCGCCGGTAAAATCAACCGTACCGTCGTTAACAATTATGCTGCCGTAATAATTAGTTCCCTTCATGTACGAGGTTCCGTCGTTGAAAGCAAACGCTGTTCCGGCTGGCATATCTCCA
>JAZQDP010000249.1:0-6199 GCA_045546875.1 Thermoguttaceae bacterium
CCCTGTTCTGGGACGTCCATGTATGTCCGCCCGACGCAGGCGTCGAGAATTTCCACGGAATCAATCAGCCCCAGCGCGACGAGAATCGGCAAATCGTCCATGGCGATATTGGCGCAGTCAATCCAGACGTCTGGATACTGCTCTTTAATCGACTGCAAATAGCCGACCGCGTCCGCCCGTTTGGATTTTTCGTCTTGAGACAATACCGGCTTTGGCAAGTTGAAAATATTGACGCAGCAGCCGGAAACCTCGTACCGCCCCGCCATCGGGTAGAGCAAACAACCCCGTCCGACGGACGAAATTAAAGGTCTGGGAATGTCGTTGTTTTCCCAATAGTTTTTGCCGGAGTTGTCCCACGTTACAATCGGGACGAAATCCAGCCCCTCCGCCCGGAATAGAACCGGCATTTCCAAAACGGATCGCCAGTTGTCCAAGTCGGCGCACGCCCAGCCCTCTTCCCTCATCCGACCAACGCGCTGCAGGGAAACCGTCTGAGCGTCAGAACCGTTGCGAGGCATATCCAAACGCCCTTTGCGGGTCGTGTACTCCGGGCTGGACTCAATCTCGAATTCGTAGTACCCCATCGGCAGCTTAATATCTGCCTGACCGGAATCAATGGTGTTGTGATCTACCCAGAACGGCAATTTCGGCAAACGCCGCCCGCCGCCCTTCGGGGTTTTCAAATACAGCCGAAACGGAATCGGCTTGCCGGTATCCTGGTCGGTAACCGTTAATTGCACCGTGCCGGAATCCGCCCCAAAGGCAATCGACGCCGATATTAACATCACAGCCGCCGCAGCAGCGAAAAATATATTCTTCATGACTAATAGTTGCTTGTTAAAAGTTTATTGTATTATACCAGCTATTGGATAAAGTGGAATAGTGCATATATGTATATTGCTAAAAGTGGGGAGGGAGGAAGGAGAGAGGGGGGGAGGTGTAATACTTTTTCTACTTGAAATTTCCCGAAAAGGAGGCAGTAGTTTAATCAGGAATTCGGAATGCGTAATTCGGAATTACGCAAGCGTATCATAAAAACATCTCGCAACTCATAACTAAAATCAAAAGGTTCAAAACGATCAACGGGAGCAGATATTGTCAACCGCGCGTCAGAGCGAACCGGCGCGCCACACTCCATATCAGGAACCGACCTCGTCGAGCGCGTATTCTTTCCTTACTAAATTTTTAAGCCGCAAAGAACGCAACGAAATCTTTAAAACTTCGCGAACATCCTCCGCGTCTCCGCATCTCCGCGTGAGATTTTGGACGGGCAAAACGCCTGTTTTTAGCTCACAGGTACGGACTTACCGGATAAACCGTCTTTCTTTTTATGATAATTTCAACGTCTTTTAATCGTCTTTAGTTCTGCCGGAGCGAGGGTTACGGTAATCGGCTTGTCGGGCGCGTCCGGCAAAACGATTGTTACCGTTCGGCTTCGGTTGCAGTCCAGATTGAGCAGATCAACGGAATCTTTGTACACCGCCCACGACAATGTTTCTGCCGGAGCCGTATCGGCAACAACGTCGATATCGCCAGCTTTAACGCCGCTGAACTCTTTCCCCAATTTTTTCAGAACAGATTGGAATAACGGTTTCGTCATTTCATCGCTGGGATAATTCCAGGTCAAAAGCAAATAGACAGCGCCCTGCCCTCGACGCTGACGAATCAAAAGCGGTTTACTGTCAACGGAAGCGAGCGTTTCTAACGGGCTTGCCTTGTCGGACAGTTCCAGCGGCTTAAATAAGGCAATCGAAGCGTTGAAGTTTGTCGCTGAATCCGGAATCCAGTCGGACTTAATCGTTCCCGCGCCATCTTGACGGTCAACAATTTCTACATCCATCAGAGGCTTCAGATTGCCGGCGCCGATAAGGTCAGACGGTTTATACTGACTGTATTCCCGATCGGTTCGCGTTGACAAGTGCGGCGTCGCCAGAAAAACCGTCCCGCCTTGGTCAACGAACTGCGACACCGTCTTGAGAATTTCCGGCGTCATTGTATTCCAGCCGGAATACACAATCAGCTTATACCGCGATAAATCCTTAACGCGGGTAAATTCGTCCAGACAGATAACGTCAGTCTGTCCATAGGGCGACCCTGCCAAAAATCGGTTGCTGTACGGGGCTGTTGCGCTCGGATGACACGGAAAGAAAACCTGTTGAACCGCTTGACTGGCGCGTTCTGGCGAGCCGTATTTCCACCGGGAATCCTTTTGGGCGGTTTCATGCTGCGCCCAAACCGGGAGATTTTCTAAAAAGAGTCCAATATAACCATCGCCGTTTCCCATCGCAACGGCAATGTTCGTTTGAGGGCTGTCGAATCGTTTAGGAGCTTGTCGAACGAACGCATAGAATTCTTTCATCAATCGGCGATATTCCGTTGGGTACTGGTCGTCATAACCGTAATTTTTCTTGCCGGAATCTGCCGTATAGAATCCCGCCTGGGTGGTTTGCGAACCGGATTCCAGCACAATAAACCGGCTTCCCATCAGGTATTGCTGATACAACCCAGCTTTGAGCAGTTGGAATTTTTGCGGCGCCTGGTACGGATAATCGCACGTTTGCCATTCATGCGCCAACCAGCCGCCCCAAAATTCCGGCTGCCATTTTCGCGCAGCGCCGCGCATTTCAGCGCTTGCCCACGCTAAATTCTGAGCGCCGATGGCATACAGTTCCGAACACATAAAGTCAATTCCGCCTTCCAGTTCGTAGTTTGCCAACGACGAGCCGGAGGTCGAAAAGATGTAATCGTAACAGGCGTGATAATTTTTCGCTCCGCGGGTCATAAATTCCTCGGTAAAGAAATCGCGACAACTCTTGACGTCGATCAGCGACTGCTTAAATCCGCTTGCACGCGCGCTTTTAACGTCCTGATACATACAGCTGGCAAACTCTCCTATATTGTTATTCAGAAAAAAACGGTTCTTGCCCGCAATAACCGTCTTTTCAACGTCTTGACGGCTATCTCGTTTATAGATTGTCATCGAGTACAGCCCCTTATCCGCCAGTTTAGCGATAACGTCTCGCTCCAAATTCGGCGATTTATCAGACTTCCCGGGCGCCCCGGGCCAAAAAACGGCAAGGTTGCCCAACTCCTGATCAATGAACTCGTCAACGTATTCCCAGCAATACCGGGTTTGAATTATCGGCGGCGCTGACCATTGCTCCGTTTTGGCAGTCGCGTTCGGGTCGGATTTATAAAAACAAAGACCGACTAACGTCTCCCCCGGCGGAACCGGCGACGATATTGGGGCGGCGCCTTTGACGCGAATCGTCGCTCGAATCGGCTCCTGCTGACCCTCGACGTACGCTTCTAACTGGACGTCAAATTCGCGCCGACCGTCTGCGAAAACAGGAAACCGTCGTTTAAGCTTCCCTTCTCGAGTTTCTATTTGAACAGTTGAAATTGAATTGCCAGGCTCGTCTGCCGGAACTGTCCAAACAAAACGCGTCATTCCGGGAACGGTCTGGACGAAAATTCGGTACAGCCGGTTTGAGTTATCGACGACGATTTCCGTTTTCAGTTTGAATCCGGAATAGATATTCAGAACGTACTCGCCCACCGGGGCGTTCCAGCTATAAATGCCGGTTGGAATTACCAACGTGGAATCCTGCTGCAAATCGAAATTATCGTCCAGTTCAAACGTCAAAGTCAGTTCTGCGCCCGACGACAAAGCGCTACAATTCGGCTTTCCAGCTGGGCAAATTGGCGCTGAAAGGTAATGTCGAGAACCGTTTTCCAGATAAATTGACGGCGACGCGGGAATTGTCCAGTCGCTTTTCGGATTGGAAACCGACAGTTTGAAACAAAGAAGCATCTGAACTTGACCGGGGTTATTCTGACGTTGGATTATCTGTTTAATCGTCTGAGAGGAAATCCGGATTCCCTGTTTACTCCCAGGTTCAACAACGTTAGAATAGACCTCAACCAACGGCTCGAATTGGTCAGCGCGCGCGACGCTTGCCAGAAACGCGACAACAATTATTAATATACGGCAAATAAATTGGAGTTTTCTCATCATAACGAATATTCTAACAGAAATCAAAACTATATGCAAGACGGCTATGAAAGGGGAACGACAAGATCCCTCCAGCAGGATTGGACGCTATCGAAAAAAAATAAAAAAATTTTTTAAAAACGTCTTGAAATTTCTATTTTTGTATTATAATATTACATAAGGTATATTGTACAATTATCTATTCATGGGTCAGAAACTGCCCAACACCCCTAACTTGACATTTATTATGAAACGCTTTACTTCCAGTTTGCTGTTTTTGGTTGCCGTCGCGTTTGCGATTACTTCATACGCAGACGTCATTACGTACTTTAACGACTTTAGCGTTCCCAAAAGAGGGAATCACTCGCAGTACAGAGTGGATAACGCTGGCAATTTGTCGCCGTTCTATTCCAATTTCCGGTATATTAAAACCGGCAACAGCAACATTCGTTTTGACGAAAAGAATTACATCAAGTTGGCAAATGGCACTGGCTATGGTTCTTTGCAGATGGACGCCTCCAAATTCTGCCCAACGGCAACCGCGTTTGACTTGACCGCCGGCGACTTGGTTTACGAATGCTGGTATTCCTGCGACTGGAACGGGACAGTAACTGGCAATTTTCATCAGGGTATTGTAATCAACGGCTATAATAACGTTAGATTTCTTTATCATCCGGGCTACAATAACGGCGCATTTCGAATTGAAGGCGATTTTGGCGGCATTGGCAATCAGAATATAGGATTTACCCCGCCCATTGGAAGCGATTCAAAGTTCACCATGATGAAATTGACCATTCATCGCGACGAAGCCGCTGGCAACTACGTTTTTAAAACGGAGTTCGGTTTGGCGAATTCTGGAGATCGCCCCGGCGAATACACGTATTCTCATACGTTTACAAGCCCCATTGCTACCGTTGACGCGGCGGGCGGGATCAAATCTATTGGACCTTTCGGCAACAACGAAAACAACGCTAACGTTACCAATTTGCGTCTGGAAGCGCCATTTTCACATGAAGCTTTCGCGGAAGCCAATAGCTATGAAGCGGCTCGATATTATACTATTGCCGCCGATAAGCCGGTGCATTGGTACAAGTTCGACGATCCGTCAACCAACGTTATCAAAGATTACGGCTCCAATCCCGTAAACGGAACAGCCAGAAACGTTGACATGTCTGCCATTTCAAACCTGCATCATGTAGGCGATTTCAGCGGCGATTTTTCCAAAGTTGACCTTGCTGGAACTCCAAACATATCAGGCGACTGGACGGCGGAATTTTATCTCAATCCGACTAACGTTACCGGTCGACAGGCTTTAGTATCCGGCTCGAACGGCTCGCTGCGTTGGATTATGAACAGCGGCGTTCCCGGATTTACTCAATGGGGAGCATACGACCAGGTCTTTAAAGGACCGGATGGCGTCAGTAATTTTAGTTACGATATGACCGATCTTCTCAACGACTGGATTCACGTTGCTTTCGTCAGAGACGACAACAGCATGTTCTTCTATATTGACGGCGAACTGGCAGGACGTTATGACGGTCGTTCCATTGACTTGCCGATTTCAAACGAAATTGGCTCTAATGGAAATGGCGAGGCGTTTGCCGGCATTATCGATCAAATCGCGTTTTATAATTACGCATTCACACCTGAACAAGTTTGGGCGCACGCCAACCCGTCAGTTCCGGAACCGTCCACCTGGGCGCTGCTGATTCTCGGCGCCGCCGGCTTGCTCTACTGGCGAAAACGAAAATAATTGGCGAGCCACGGGTGTAAACCCGTGGGTATGAGTGAAGCGAACGAAGTGCGGCGGCTTGCTGCCGCTTTAACCGGCGAGTTATGAAAAGCTGGGAATTTTCTGGGAATTTTCTGGGAATTTTCTGGGAATTTTCTGGGAATTTTCTGGGAATTTTCTGGGAATTTTCTGGGAATTTTCTGGGAGGACTCTGGGATTTTCTGGGAAATTCTAATCTTTGTCCATATCTTTCCCAGCAATTTCCCAGCAATTTCCCAGCAATTTCCCAGCAATTTTCCAGCAATTTCCCAGCAATTTTCCAGCAATTTTCCAGCAATTTCCCAGCAATCTCCCAGCAATCTCCCAGCAATCTCCCAGTAATCTCCCAGCAATCTCCCAGTAATCTCCCAGTAATCTCCCAGTAATCTCCCAGTAATCTCCCAGTAATCTCCCAGTAATCTCCCAGCAATCTC
>JAZQDP010000250.1:0-10540 GCA_045546875.1 Thermoguttaceae bacterium
TATACATACTTATAATATATAATTGTCTAATAAGTTTAATATCGATATTTTTCGTTTTTCAATGCAATATTCAAAGGAGCGTTACAATGAAAAGAAAAATGATGTTGCTTTTAGCTATTGTTGTCAGTTCGCTTTGCAGTTTGACGTTCGCTCAAAACACAAAATTGAATCAGGCGACGCACCCGTCGATTGACGAGATGAAGTCGCGCTTTGTCAATCCGGGGCGGGATTACGCGACCGCGCCGCTGTGGGTTTGGAACGATTTGCTGACTGACGATCAAATTCGTCACACTATGCAGGATTTGGCGGTGCAGAACGTCAAACAGGTTTTCGTTCATCCTCGCCCGGGGCTGATGACGCCGTATTTGTCGGAAGACTGGTTCCATTTATGGCGAACAGCGTTGGACGAGGCGGAAAAGCTCGACATGAACGTCTGGATTTACGACGAAAACTCTTATCCGACCGGATTTGCCGGAGGATTGGTTCCGGAAGCGATGCCGGATTCCCGCGGCAAAGGCTTGAGCGTCTTTCGTCGAGACGCTGTAACAGACGCCAACGGAAACTGGACGGCGGGTCCTGACATCGTCTACGTTGTTCAGGTTCAAGCCGACGGTTCCAAAAAGGATTTGTCTCAGCTGTACCATCAAACCAAAACCGGGAAGCTGGATAGCGAGTTCTTAAAGAGAAAAGCGGACGGCGTTACCTGGCTTTTGGGTCAGTACAAATGGGCGGGCGCGTCTCAATGGTACGGCGGAATGTATTACGTCGATTTGATGAAGCCCGGCGTTACAGAGAAGTTTATCGAGATTACTCACGAAGCGTACAAAAAGCATATCGGCGACCAGTTCGGAAAACGCTGCCCGGGAATTTTCTCGGATGAAGCGCAGATCACTCCCGCCGGGCATTTATCCTGGACGGACGATTTGCCGGAAGTCTTTGAAAAGCAGCACGGGTACAGCATCGTCAACAATATGAATTCTTTGGTTGAAGAAGCCGGCGACTGGCGCCGCTTTCGTCACGATTATTATCAAACCCTGTGCTATCTGTTTACGGAACGCTGGGGAAGACCGGTTCACAACTGGTGCGAAGCCAACGGAATGCAATGGACAGGGCATTATTGGGAACACGGATGGCCTAACGCCGCTCACGGTCCGGACAACATGGCGATGTATTTCTGGCATCAGCGTCCGGCAATCGACATGTTGATGAACACGTATAGCCGCGACGGCGGTCAGTTTGGGAACTCTCGAGCGGGGCGCGAACTGTCGTCGGTCGCTCATCAAAACGGATTGTCCAGAACTCTGTCGGAAAACTACGGAGCCGGCGGCTGGGACATTCGCTTTGAAGACCTCAAACGATTGGGCGACTGGTCGTACGCCGTCGGCGTCAACACGACCGACGAGCATTTGTCTTACATCACCATTCGCGGGGCGAGAAAGCACGACCATCCGCAGTCGTTCTCGTATCATTCCCCCTGCTTTGAACAGTACAAACATCTGGCGGACTACTGGACTCGGCTGTCCTATATGCTTTCGTCGGGCGAACTGACCGATCAGCGATTCCTGCTCATTGAACCGACGACGACCGCCTGGATGTATCAGCACCACGGTAATCTTGGCAGAATTGGAAACGTTTTCAGAGATACGATTAAACGTCTGGAAGAACTTCAGGCGGACTACGACATCGGTTCTGAATACGTCATTGAACAAATCGGGCGCGATTCCGATTCCGGCAAGTTTGTCGTCGGCAGGGCGCAGTACGATTACGTCGTCCTGCCGGACACGCTGGAAAATATCGACGTCCCGACGCTCAAATTGCTCGATCAGTACGTCAAGAAGAACGGAAAAGTCGTTTCGCTGGGCGGAAAGATTTCGTTTGTAGAAGGCGTTGCGCTGGACAAACAGTCTGCCGAGATTCAAAAGATGGCGGAAAATGTAACAGCCGCCATGCAAACCAAAACGATTGACGAACTTGATTTGAACAATCAGCCGATTCGTCTGGTTCCGGAAACGGCTTCGACCGACACGTTCCACATGCTGCGTCAAACGGAGAGCGCGTTTATTCTCTTTATTTGTAACGCCAGTATGGATTCGTACGCCAAAGGCGCGATTCGGTTCGACGAAACTCTCAAAGGCGCCGACGTTTGCGTTGAACAGTTCGACCCGTTTACCGGCAAGATCAGCGCGTATTCCAGCCCGGATTACGACATCCCGCCGTGCGGTTCCCTCCTGCTGACCTTTACGCCTGGCAAGAAGCCGGCAGCGGCAGAAACGACGGAAGAAGTCAGCCGCGTTATTGTCCCAACGAAGGACTGGACGACCAAACGTCTTGACGACAACGCTTTGCTTATCGACTACATAGACGTTCAAATCGGAAACGAGACGCATAGAAATCAGTATTTCTATCCCGCCAACGCGTGGCTGTGGCAGAAAAACGGGTTCCCCAAATCTCCGTGGGACAATGGCGTTCAGCTTCGCGATACGTTGCTCAAGCATCAGTTTGCCGACAACTCCGGGTTTACTCAAACTTACTGCTTTACCGTTGCTGAAGGGTTCAAGCCGGGCAAGCTGCAGTTCGTCTGCGAAAACCCGACGGGATACCATGTAACAGTAAACGGAACTCCGGTTGACCCGATTCCCGGCGCGTGGAAGTTTGACCGCTCTTTTGGCGTTTACGATATCGCCCAGCTCGTCAAGGCGGGAGAAAACGTTGTTACGCTGACGGCGGACAAGATGACGATTTTCCATGAAATCATGCCGGCGTGGGTTGTGGGCGAATTCTCGCTTGACCCGGCAGCGAAGGGCTTTGTAATCGTTCCCGACCGCGGACTTCAGGCGCCCAAAGAAAAGGAAGAAGCCGCTTTGGTTCATACAAACGCTCTGGAGGGCGTCTCGTGGCTCAATTCCGGCTGCGATTTCATAAGCGGCGTTCGCGATCTCGCCCCGGCAATTACGTTTACGTTCCCGGCGAAACAGACTCTGACAGGAATTCGCGTTTGGAATTATAACGAAATCAATCTGGAAACGCGCGGCGTTAAACAGGCGGAACTGTTTGCTGACGGCGTCAGCGTTGGAACGTTTTCGTTCAAAAAAGACGGTTCAACGGCGGAAACGATTCCCTTTGAAAAGCCGGTTTCCTGCAAGGAACTTACATTCAAGATTCTGTCGAACTGGAAAGGCGTAACGTATCCTCTGGACGAGTCGTTTGTCGGGTTGAAACATGAAGTCAACGGCAATGACAACGCCTTTGTCGGTTTGTCGGAAGTTCAGTTCCTGACAAATTTGGACGGCAAAGAGTCGGTTGTTCCCAACGTTTCTGCCAGCGCAACGTCTGAACTGAACTATCGCGGTCATAATCGACTGGCTCGCTATGCCGTCAACGGCGCTGGTCTGGAAACCTCGACCTCCAACGGCTGGGCGGGATTAGGCGCGCCGTTCTATTCCGGAGCGGTTGACTATACTCAGACGATTGCGAAAACCACCGGCAAGACGGTCGTTCAGCTGCCGCCGATTCGCGAGGGCTGGAACGGCGCCGTTGCGGTCGTTCTGGTCAACGGAGAGAAAGTCGGAACTATCGCCTTGAAATACGATTCCGTCGATATTACCTCCGCTTTGAAAGACGGTGAGAACGATGTAACCGTTCGCATTTACGGAACGCCGAAAAACCTGTACGGACCGCACCATGCTGGACGCCTTCGCGGCTCCGCCTGGCCCGGCAGCTTCCACCGCGCCCCGGCGACCATGCCTGCCGGCGTCCGTTACGACGTCATCCCGTACGGACTGTTTAAGTAGAACCGCGTAGCGGTTCAATATTTCTAGCCGTGGGTTTTAACCCACGGACGGCGGAAAACGAATGAAAAGAATATCGTCAAATAACCTTTTCCTTTCGTCCTCGAAGGAGGACGGGAGGAAAAGGAATTGTAACGATTAAGTAGTCCTGCCGATAGCGCTTGGTTGAGTCAGCTCGCGGCAGTCCCCTGCCGCAGAACTACGCAGCAGTTCAATAATTTTAGCCGGTGAGGTTTTATCTCACGAAGACAAGCGCCTCAATAACTCACAACCTAAACACGAGATAAAATGGATTCCTTTAATAATTTATTTTCAAGAATAATAAACCCTGAGAATGAAATCATAACCTTTGCCGCTCAACAGGGAGATGCTGATGCTCAGTATCTTTTAGGTCTATACTTTTGTACGGGTGAAGAGTGCGTTCCGAATTACAAAGAGGCGGTAAAGTGGTTTCGCAAAGCGGCGGAGCAAGGGCATTCGGATGCTCAGAATAATCTTGGCGTTTGTTATGCTAACGGCGACGGCGTTTCTCAAAATTTTAAAGAGGCTATAAAGTGGTATCGTAAAGCGGCGGAGCAGGGGCATGTAAGCGCTCAACTCAATCTCGCCATTTGTTATACGGATGATAAAAACGTTATTCCTGATTATCAAGAAGCGGTAAAATGGTATCGCAAAGCAGCTCAACAGGGACATCCCGACGCACAATTTCGTCTTGGTCTTTGTTATGCTAACGGCGATGGCGTTTCTCAAAATTTTGAAGAAGCCGTAAAGTGGTTTCGTAAAGCGGCAAGTCAAGGGCACGCAATAGCGCAACTTAGTCTTGGCGTTTGTTATTGTAACGGCGATGGCGTATCTCAAGATGCTAAAGAAGCTATAAAGTGTTTTCGTAAATCGGCAGATCAAGGGCTTCCTGAAGCACAGCTTAAGCTGGGAGTTAGCTATCTTAATGGCACCGGCGTCTCTCAAGATTTTGAAGAAGCTGTAAAATGGTTTCGTAAAGCGGCTGATCAGGGACTTGATGAAGCACAATTCTACCTTGGATTATGTTATGATAACAAAAAGAACGCGAGCGATAAAGATTATGAAGAAGCTGTTAAATGGTATCGTAAAGCGGCAGAGCAGGGGCATGGACAGGCTCAACTCAATCTTGCCAGTTGTTATGCGGATGTTTCGTTAAGCATTCATAATTACCATGAAGCGGCAAAATGGTTTCTTGAAGCGGCGGAGCAAGGATTTGCTGAGGCGCAGTATAATCTTGGCGTTTGCTATATTTTGGGCTATGGAGTTGCTCCCAATCAGAAAGAAGCGGCAAAATGGTTTCGTGAAGCGGCGGAGCAAGGGTTTGCTGAGGCGCAAAACTGTCTTGCTAAATGCTATTATGACGGCGACGGCATTAAACAAAATTATAAAGAAGCCGTGGTATGGTACCGCAAAGCGGCTGAACAAGGACATGCCATAGCCCAATTTAATCTTGCCGGTTGCTATTATAGCGGCATAGGAATTGCTCAAAATAATGAAGAGGCAATAAAATGGTGGCTTAAAGCGGCTGAACAAGGACATGCTACAGCCCAATTCAATCTTGGTAACAGTTATTACAGAGGAGAAGGCGTTACACAGAATTTTGAAGAAGCGGTAGAATGGTATTACAAAGCGGCTCAACAAGCGCTGCCAGAGGCGCAATTCTGCCTTGGCAATTGCTATTACTATGGCGAAGGCGTTAAGCAAAATTATAAAGAAGCGGCAAAGTTGTATCGTAATGCGGCTCAACAGGGGTTTGCAGAAGCGCAATATAGTCTTGGCAATTGTTATCATGACGGCGAAGGCGTTAAGCAAAATTATAAAGAAGCGGCTAAATGGTGGCGAAAAGCGGCTCAGCAGGGTCTGACAGATGCTCAATTCAATTTAGGAGTTTCTTATCTCAATGGCGATGGCGTTAAACAAAGTAATTTAGAGGCGTTAAGATGGCTTTTTCAAGCAGCCCTTCATGGAGATGATAAAGCAGCTGAAATAATGAAATCTCTTGAGAATGAGTAAAAACATGAAATCATTTAATGACATTTTATCGAAAGTAATAGAGACAGACGACGATAACGTTCTCTTGGCTGCTCAGCAAGGGGATGCAGAATCGCAATTCGTTCTCGGCAATAATTATTTTGATGGCGAGGGCGTTAAGCAAGATCATCAAGAAGCGGCAAAGTGGTGGCTTAAAGCCGCGGAGCAAGGTCATCCCGTAGCTCAGTTCAACATCGGAAGTTGCTATGCTTTCGGCGATGGCGTCAAGCAAGATAGTAAAGAAGCGATGAACTGGTGGCGTAAATCCGCTGATCAGGGATTGCCACAGGCACAATATATGATTGGTCTGAGCTATGCCGTTGGCGACGACGTTGAACAGGATTATCAAGAAGCGGTAAAATGGCTTCGTAAATCCGCAGAACAGAATCATGCTGAGGCTCAATACTATCTTGGCGTTAGTTATTTTAATGGTTATGGCGTCAAGCAGGATTTTCAAGAGGCGATAAACTGGTGGCGTAAGTCGGATCAAAATGGTTATGCGGAAGCTGGCTTTGGTCTTGCGAATTGCTATTTTCACGGTAGAGGCGTTAAACAGGATCGTCAAGAGGCGATACGTTTTTTCCGTAAATCCGCTAACGAAGGGTTTGTTGAATCTCAATTCATTCTTGGTTGTTGCTATTTTCAGGGCGAAGGCGTTAAGCAAGATCGTCAAGAGGCGCTAAATTGGTGGCGTAAAGCGGCTGAACAAGGACATGCTGAGGCGCAGTTTGATCTTGCAGAACTCTATGCAAAAGGCAATGGCGTCAAGAATAATAACAAAGAGGCTAACAAGTGGTATCGTAAAGCCGCTGAACAGGGACACGCTGAGGCGCAATTTGAGCTTGGTCGTTATTATGTCAGCGGTCCAGGACGCGCTCGGAATTATCAAGAAGGGTTTAGTTGGATTCTTAAAGCCGCCAATCAGGGGTATGCCGAGGCGCAATACTTTCTTGGCGAATGTTATTTTCTCGGCAAAGGAGTTGAGAAAGACGATCAAGCATCGGCAAAGTGGTATAAAGCAGCTGCTTTACAAGGACATGCTGAGGCGCAACATTCTCTTGGTCTTTGCTATATTTATGGCAGGGGCGTTGATAAAGATCCCGAAGAAGGGGTAAAATGGCTTAATAAATCAGCAGAACAAGGGAGTTTTGACTCTGTTTTAAGTTTGTTGCATGTTCAGGACGAACTGCAGGAAGATAAATCAAAGAAACAAAAGAAAAAGAATAAGAACAGGAAAGGGGAATAGTTATACTGACACGACTTGAGCTTTTCCGAAGTTAAGCCTCTATCTTCTAGCTCCTAGCTTGATAAACCAGATTCGTGCGTTATCGCAAGAAACAGGAATATCAAGCTAGTGGCTAGGAGCTAATAGCTCATTTTTCGGGAAATTTCAAGTAGAAAGTATATGTCACACTGGAATTATGAAAAAACCGCCGTTGTCAATTGAAAACAAACCGAATGAGATATTGTCGACTTTCAATAATCCGCATTTCAGTGATCTGCAACTGGATGCGGAAACGATAAATATTTATCGCAAAGCCGCTCAAGAAGGAAATGCAATAGCTCAATACAACCTTGGTTTTTGTTACTATTTTGGCGCCGGGATTCGTAAAAACAGAACGCTGGCGGTTAAATGGTTTCGTAAATCCGCGGAGCAGGGATTTCTGGAAGCGCAGTATAAACTCGGGGATTGTTACTATTACGGAGCCGGCGTTGAGCAAGATAAAGCGGAAGCGGTAAGATGGTATCGTATAAAAGCAGAACAGGGAGATATAAACGCTCAATTTCGACTTGGCAAACGATATGCTCTGGGTCGTGGCGTTCGTCGAGATTATAAAGAAGCTGTAAAATGGTTTCGCAAAGCTGCCAAACAGGGCGCCGAAGATGCACAACTGGGGCTTGGCGCTTGTTATAAATTCGGCTTAGGAGTTCCTGAAAATAAAGCGCAAGCATTTAAATGGTTTTGTAAAGCCGCTGAGCATGGAAACATGCGGGTTCAGGAAACTGTCGGAGACTGTTACTTTAACGGCGATGGCGTTCGCAAGAATAAAGCTCTCGCGGAAAAGTGGTATCGTAAAGCGGCAGAACAGGGAGACGCATACGCTCAGCTAGAACTTGGAAATCGATATTTTAAAGGCGCCGGCGTTCCATTGGATAAAGCAGAAGGGATAAGATGGTATCGTAAAGCCGCTGAACAGGGAGACAACTGTGCTCAAGAGAGACTTGGCGATTGTTACTATAATGGCAACGGCGTTCGCAAAAATCAATCTCTTGCGGAAAAATGGTATCGTAAAGCCGCAGAGCAGGGAGACG
This sequence comes from Thermoguttaceae bacterium, assembly GCA_045546875.1. Lineage (GTDB taxonomy): Bacteria > Planctomycetota > Planctomycetia > Pirellulales > Thermoguttaceae > RUG11551. The sequence continues at coordinate 8,154 of JAZQDP010000250.1, forward strand.
CCGACGCTCAGTTTAGACTCGGCGAACGCTATTTTCAAGGCGATAACGTTTCTGAAAATAAAGATGAATCGATAAAATGGTATCGCAAAGCGGCTGAGCAGGGATGCGTCGACGCTCAAATTACGCTAGGGAGCTGTTATTTTAACGGCATCGGCGTTGAGCAAGATAAAGCGGAAGCGGTAAGATGGTATCGCAAAGCGGCGGATCAGGGAAATGCAGCCGCCCAATTCAAGCTTGCCGATTGTTACAAGAATGGCGACGGCGTTGAAAAAAGCGCTTCCAAAGCGGCAAGATGGCGGCGCAAAGCAAAATTATCTTCGACTCACATCTATTTTCATCCGCCGATTTAATAAGAAAGGAGTAGAAAACAGAACGTTCTGCTTTCTACTCCCGGAGTTTGAAAAATTTTGGGTTGCGACGACTTGCCGCCGCTTACCGGGGGCTGACGCACCCCGGCTCGCCTATCGATTTCTGATTTCTCGTTATTTTTCCTTAATTACCATCGGAACGTCTTCCGAGAATTCAAATTCTTGAACTTTGCCGTCCTTGAATTTGACGGTAACTTTGAGCGTCTTGACGGTCTTATAGATCGGGTCGCCGAACAGGTCGTTGTACTTGCCGATGTTCGTGCGTTCGTGTCCGTCAAACGCCTTTTTCACCTTGTCGGTAACGTCAACGGTATTGTCGCCTGCGCCGTAAACGGCAGAAACAATCTCCGCTTCGACAGTTGGATTGCCGAACAGCCTCAGCGGAACGCCGGCGACTTTTTCGGAGTCTCCGTCCTGACGAATGTCGAATCGGTTGATAACCGGGGCGGTGGCAACGCGCGGACGAACCGGCGGAATGTTGGCGGTCGCGTACGTGTCCGGGTCGTACATGGCGCGAATCTCTTCGTCTCCCAGATACGGACCGTTGCAGTCCACCCAGGCGATAAGCCGTTCTCGGTCTTCGCCTGTTACTTTAACGCCGTGATGTTCGCCCGAACAGGCGTTGTGAATCAGTCGGCTGACAGGGCTAAAGGCGGAATACGGCGGCAGGGTCTTGAGGTTTTCCGGGTCGTTCTTGTCGTAGCCTTCTACAACAAACAGACCGGCGATGTTGGCGGGGACGTTGCGAGAATCTTTCACTTTCGGAACGCTCCAGCCGCATTTGCCGGAAACGAGGGTCAGGTACGGCTCGCAGAACGGGCTGGATTCGCCGGGGCGGGAGATGTTTTCTCTCCAGCGGTGGCTGGACATTCGACAAGTCATGTTGAGCTTTTTATAAGCGTCATTTTCCGGGTCTTGATGGCATTTGCCGCAGTATTTGTCCAGAACGGGCTGAACGAACCGCATGTAGGAAATGGACTCTCCGGATCCCCAGCTGGGCGGCGTGAGCTTTTGCGGACCTTTTTTCATTGCCATGTTCATGCCCTTGGCGGGAGAGTTTCCCTTCGTGTTGAGATTGGATTCGTGACAGCCAAAGCAGCCGCGAATTTCGCCCGGCATGACGTTGGTAAACGTTCTCATGACGTGAATCGCCATTCCGTTTTCGTCCAGCATTTCAAAGTAGACGGACTGACCGGACGGCAGTTCAAAGAAAACGCTTCCATCGGGTTCAATCGGAACGGTTCCGAGAATGCGTTTAACGCCTTCCGCCTGGAAGACGGACACGGCGGGACCGTCGTGCTGAACGGTTTTATGCCACGTCGTATAGGTTTTTGGATCCATCTGAATAACGCGCAGCGCTTTGCCTTTTTCCTTCAGCTCGGGCGGGGCGTTGTCGAAAACGTTGTTGGAATACAGGTATCCGGGTCGCGGCTTGACGCCTTTGCCGATTTCGGGCCAGTCGACCATGTCTGGCTTGGTAATCGGGGCTTGACGCGCTTTGAGCGGCATGGCGTACCAGGCGTTGGAATTCTGGGCTTCGTGAATGAGTTCTTTGTTGCCGTAGACGTCCTGCAGATACAGCTTGAAGAACCAGCCGTGGTCTGAGCCGTTGTAAAGGCACGTTCCCTTGCGAATCGAAACGAGCATGTATTCTTCCGACAGCGGGAAGGGGGACTTGAAGGCGTAGAATGCGCCGGACTTGTGATAGTCGTAACTCGGCGCCGGGTCGTTGGGACCGTTGCCGGGATGAACGGGCCATCCGCCGCCCAGTTCCGGCCACGGCGTTTCTCGAGTAATCCATTCCAGACCGTCCGGGTAGTTCAGACCTTTGGACGGGTCGATATATCCCAGCGTGCCGTCAAACCAGGCGTGATGGCCAACAGCGGTAAAGACGACTTTATTTGTGCCGGGAATGGCGCGGGCTTCAGTTAAAACGTCCGGCCAGATGGTCTGGTTGCCCCAGAACGTTTGAGCGTTCGTGCCGTCCGGGTTCATCGTCCAGAGGGACTGAACGCGCCA
>JAZQDP010000251.1:0-3591 GCA_045546875.1 Thermoguttaceae bacterium
GCCAAGGCGGGACTCGAACCCGCACGCCCGTCAAGGGCAAGGGATTTTAAATCCCCAGCGTCTGCCATTCCGCCACTCGGGCAACTTTTTATGTATGATAGCATATTCTCAAAATAATTCAAGGCGTACCCCCTCAAAAAATTTGCATGAACAAAACACGCTCCCAAACGTTAGTTGCCCCCACTAATAATTTCATATTTGCCAAATGCCGCCGCCCCTCTTGACAAAATCATCTTTTTAACAGATAATAATCATTATGAACAAATTTCTTAAAATTGGCGCTATAATCGTCATTGTAATTGGACTGATTTGCGTTTTAATACGCTATTGTTATCATAAGGCAATTACATATTATCCAGAATTTTATCGCCAAAGAATTGACATTGCCGAAGACAAGCTCGAACAGGACGCTAAAGATTTCGTCTTTTCGTCCGGGAAAATGCTCAACGACATCCGCCGTAAAAAGGAGTGGTCTGCGACGTACACCGAAGACCAAATTAACGGTTGGCTGGAACGACGCATTCAACGAGATTTACCTGGACTGATTCCTATCGGCGCGTACTACCCGCGAGTAAAGCTCGAAAAGGGTCGAATAAACTTTGCCATGGAATTCTGTCCAGATGATTTTGAATCGATCTTCTGGGTGCAAGTACAATTTACTGTCGATCCGCCCGGAGTTTATCATTTGGTAATCGAACAGGTTAAACTTGGCGTCATACCGATTTCCCGGGCGATGATTAAAAACGAACTCAAGCTGTATTTCCAGCGTGCAAATATTCCATGTGAAATACAAACGACTGAAAATGGCAATCTGGAACTGGTTATGGACTGGCGTCAAATTGATTCTGTCAACGACTGGCAAACCGACCCGTTAATCTATCATAGCCGAAAAGTTACTCTCACAGACGTTCAAATTCTGCCGGGAGAACTGCGTGTTTCCGGCACAGCTCAAAAAATTGTTGTCGAAGAGGACTAAATTTACACACCCACCTACAAAAGAAATTCTTATGCTTGGACATACGATTAAAGAATGGTTTTTCGCTCTTAGACCATGGTCTTTTCCAGCATCTTTAACCCCCGTTATGGCAACGCTGGGATTGCTATACTGGCGCTCCGGCGCAGAATCAATCTCCTGCAACTGGCTCAATGGAGCGCTTGCTGCGTTGGGAATGGTTATTTTTCAAGCAGGAGCAAACCTGATTAGCGACTATTACGATTTCAAATATCTCGTTGACAGAAAAGGCGGTTATGGTTCGCGCAACCTCACAGACAACCTGTTTACTCCTGTGGAAATATTGCGTTATGGTTTTGTCGTTTTATCACTTGGATGCATTTTGGGGCTGGTTCTTTTATTGAGAACAGACGCGCGATTGCTCTATTTAGGCGCCGCTGGAGTCTGTATAGCGTTACTGTACTCTTTTTTCAAATTTAACGCCTTGGGCGACGTTGTCATTTTCATTGCGTTTTCAATCTTGCCGATATTAGGAACGACTTTTGTCGTAACCGGCTCTTTTGACTCGCGCAACCTCATTTTGGCTATTCCGATTGGACTGATAACAGTTGCCATTCTTCACGCCAACAACTGGCGCGACATTGGCGCGGATTCTCAGGCGAATATTAAAACTCTTAGCATACTCATCGGGTCTAAAGCGTCAGAAATTTTGTACATATTTGAAATATTGTTCCCATTTATTTGGCTCGGTGGAGCAGCGCTGGCATTTAATTCCATTCCCACCTGGTGTCTGCTGGCTTTAGCGTCGGCGCCTCTTGCCTTCAAAGCAGTTTCAGTTGCCGTTAACCGTGCTGACGATACCGCAGCTATTTGCGATTTAGACGTCCAAACGGCTCAGTTGCAACTCGTTTTCGGTCTGACGCTCACAACGTCTTTTCTGATTGCCGCCTGGGTATAGACTATTCTGCGTTACAGTTTAACTAACAACTCACTATGAAAAATCGATTGTTTTTATTATTGATAATTGTACAAGCGTTCTGGTTTGTTATGTTTAGCCCATGGACGGCGCCAGCAATCGACTTTTGGATCGGGATAACGAGCGCAGCGACAACGGTTCTGATTCTAACAACCATTATGTTCCCCCAATGGACAAAACAGCTTCCTTCAAACGCAAGCGGTTGGCTGGTCAGCGCTGTTATTGGCGTTGTTTTAGCAGCTGCGTTATGGAGCGTATTTTGGTTAGGAGATAAAATATCAGCTGTAATCCTGCCGTTTACGCAGAATCAGGTTAAAAGTATTTATACGCTTAAAGATAACATCAACGCGCCAATGGTCGGCTTGGCGCTGTTGTTTATTATTGGTCCGGCTGAAGAAATTTTCTGGCGTGGAACGTTCCAAAAAAATCTAAGCGATTGGTACGGCAAGAACTGGGGATTTATCGGAATGCTGGTTTGCTATTCGCTAATACACATCTGGTCGTTTAACTTTATGCTTGTCATGGCAGCGGCGGTTGCGGGAGGCTTTCAGGGATTGGTTTATCGTCTGTTCCCTAAAAGTCTGTTCCCTCTAATTGTTTCTCACGCTTTGTGGGACGTTGCCGTTTTTCTCGTCTTTCCGATAAAATAAAAGTTAGCAGGTCAAGTCAACGCTTTACGACAGTTTTTAAATATTCAACAGTCTATTTTATACCAGCGTTTGACCGTTTAACGGGAGTGTCATGATAAACCGTCATTTTATTTTGAGCGTTGTTCTGCTTCTGTTGGCAAGCGCTGCCGGCGCCTGCTATTCAGCGGAAAATTCTGACGACCAAACAGCAGTTCAAAACAGCGCTCTTTTTAACGCCGTAGAAAATGCGATGGAAGACGGGGCTTTAGACGAAGTTAAAAAACTTCTCGACAGCGGCGCTGACGTCAATGCGAAAGACAACGAGGGAAGGACGCCCTTGCTTTACGCCATGGATTTCGATAAGCTGGAATTGATTCAATGGCTGGTAAAACAGGGAGCGGATCTAAACGTAAAAGACAAAATCGGATGGACAGCTTTGCATTACGCCGTCGATTTATCGTTACATTCTCCTTCTGAAGAAGACAGCATTGTGAAACTGGTTGACTGGCTGCTCCAGCAGGGGCTGGACGTCAACGCCAAGGACAAATGGGGTGCGACGCCCCTTCATATCGCCGCCCAAAGCGGATGTTTGAAGCTGGTTCAATTGTTGGTCGAACGCGGCGCGAACGTCAACGCCAAAAACGACGACGCAAAAACCGTCTTGCATTTCGCCGCCGAAAGCGGAAATCTGGAACTGGTTCAATGGCTGGTTAATCAAGGCGCGAACGTCAAGGCAAAGGACAAAAACGACAGAACTGTGTTACACGACGCCGTTGAACGCAACAATTTGAAACTGATTCAATGGCTCATCAAACAGGGAATTGACGTCAACGCCAAAGACAAAAACGGAAGACCCGTTATACTCTCTGACAGCTTTTATCCCTGCGGTCCTGACCCGAAATCGGTTCAATGCCTGGTGGAACGCGGCGCGGACGTCAATGTAAAAGACAAAGACGGATGGACGATTTTACATCTTGCAGTTCTGTTCGGAGATCTGAAACTGACTCAATGGCTTGTAGAACGCGGCGCCGACG
>JAZQDP010000252.1:0-4685 GCA_045546875.1 Thermoguttaceae bacterium
TTCCGGAACGCCGGAGCCGGGTTCGGGCGGAGCCGCCAAGCCAATCAGGTACAAGCCGTCCGCTCTGCCTTCCAAGCCAAACAGGTCTGTGAACGTCGGCATCAGCCAGGAGGTGTAATCTTTGCCGTCTTCAAACGCGCCGTTTTTCACCAGCAGATAATCTACGCCCGCAGACGCCCAGTCCGAAGCGTCGTCGTTTGCAAAGTCCAGCAGAACAACGCCAGCTTCGTCATTGGCATTAAACAAACTGCTGGCGCTGAGGACTAAAAGGTCGTGATTTTCGTCCGCGCCGGTAAAGTCGCCGAATTCAAAGTACGCAAAGCCATTTGAATCGGCGGTATCGGTTATAAACGCGATGTTGCCGGTAATGTTGGCTTCCCCAATGGAATTGCCAGGAGAGAAGAACGCGCCGTTGATGACTTCAAGATCGCCTTCGTAATAGCCTTTGAAGTCCAGCTCGCTTTCGGAAACCGTAAACGTGTCAGCGACAACTTTATTATCCTCGTCTGCATAAATTTTCAGAGTTCCGTATCCGGTCTTTAGAATTGATTGCGCTTTAATCGACCCGACGAACTTTGTCATGACAGCGTTGTCAATCGTCAGCTCCTGACCAGACGCATCAATAGCGGCGGCGACGGCAACGCTGCCATCGTCGTTAACGCTTCCGCCGGTAAGATTGTACAGCGTTCCTCCCTGAGCAAGAGTCATCGTTCCTTTTTCAATCGCGGTTGCGCCTGTATACGCCGGAGCTTGCGCCAGTGTGAGCGTTCCTTCTCCGTCGAGAATCAAGCCGCCGTCGCCCGACAGAGCGCCGTTCCATTCAATCGAATTGCCAGCCGATGGAGCGAACGTAACGCGAGTATCGGCGTCGTCAGTTTTAGCGCCCGTCAAAGTGGCATTGAGATTGGTTGACCAGCTGCCGCGCTGATCTTCCGCCAACGCTTCCGCGCCAGCTGTAATTGTACCGCCAGCCAGCTGGATGCTTCCAGAAGCGTCTCCGGTAATTCCATTTTTACCCATATTGAGCGTTCCGTCTGTCATGACAAACGCGCCGGTGTTGTTTAACTCGCCCAGGTTTACCGTGCCACCGGCAACGCGGAACGTAGAGCCTGGTAACGTAGAAACGCTAATTGCCGTCATAACAGAATCAGCGCCAGAAATTTCGTATGCGGAAGCGTTGCGTGCCAAATAGATGTTCTTAAAAATCGCATTTCCGTCTGTCTGTTTAACGTAACAAGCAGATGTATTTTCTGAATTATTGGTTCGACCAATATAAAAACCGTTCGCTTCAACCAGTAAATTTCCCCCATTGATTTCCAACAGAGAATCAGTCGTTTTATTGCACCAACCCAAACCGGATAAACCATACGCTCCGGCGCCAGCGACAACGGTAGCGTTATCTTCAATGGTAAGATGAATTTTACCCGCCATCGCCATCCAGAACTCGTTTGCGCTGAAATAGCTATTGCCGCTAAATTTCATTTCAAAATTGTAATCTTTGCCAGACATTAACCCTGGAATATTATCAGCATCGTTCGTACCGCCCCAAGCTGTGCCGGTAATAACCGCTCTGGCATTATCCGTCATCGTAAACGAGGCGTATGCCGCGCCTTTATGGTTGACGCTGTTGTTGCCATCAAACGCTTTGAAGCTAGCTGCGTTAAGCTGAGAATTTCCTGACATGGCAACATACGTCTGGACGTTGTCGCCATTGTCGCAATTATACGCAAGATTGAACACATCGACTTTCATAGAGGAATCGCCCGACATGGTCAAGTTTGTGTTGCCGTGCTGACTCAATCGAAGGTCTTTCGCCTGAAGGTAGGCGTCGCCTGACATCGTAATATTAGCATGGCGATTTTTTTGATCTGTTACATATAATTGATTCCCGTTAGTAATAAACCGTCCACCTGACAGATCTACCGTTGCGTTGGCATGATAGCCAAAAAAGGTTATGCCAGTAACGTTGACCGTACCGCCAGACTGATTAAAGACCGCCCCAACGTCAGAAGTGGCTTGGTCGTAACCAATATCCATTCTGCCGCTATTATTGAACGTTCCGTCCGTAACAATCAACGCGCCTTCAATTTTCGCGTCGTTATATTGAGCAGTTCCTCCGCTCAAAGCTAGCGTTGCCCCTACAGGAGTATTGCCGCTAAACGTGTTTGTTCCGCCAGCAACAATCGTTTTGCCTGTAATGCCGCTGATTGTATTTGTTCCACCAAGAACGTATCCTGTTGGATTGCTTGCGTCGCCTTCCCAGTTAGCGGCGTCTGCCATTGAGCCAGTTGTATCCTCTTTCCAGATTTTCATTTCGCCTGCTGGCGCGGTTCCGTAATTGGCAACAATCGCGGTCTTGCCGTTTACGGTTGTAACTGCTGTTTGCCAGCCTTCCGGAACAACAATTTTACCAGAAACATTATTTGCTACATCCGCATTGGCAAAAAAACCAACAAGAGCCTGATCGCCGTTTGTATACGCAACGTTACTCGGAAGATTTAGATTAATCGCTCCGCCGGCAACATTGAACGTACCATCGGTCGAGGTTATTAAACCGTAGGGATTGAGATTAACAGCGCCGTCAGTAAGATTTACCGTTCCGGTATTGGTTAATGTTGAAACGTTTACACTGCCGCCATTGATATTGAATTCCGATCCGGAGGCAATATCAATCGTAGACGCATTAAACTTAGCCAAACCATTGACGTTAGTCTGAGATGTCGCGCCAGTCGTTGTGATATACTTGTTTGACGAAAACTTACTGCTTCCATTAAGCGTAATTTCTGCAGTATAGGATTTTCCGTCGATCAGGCTGGTAGCCGTTCCCAATCCAATTTGCGCGTTGTTAGCAACATTAACTGAAGCGTTATCATTGAGCGTTAAGGAACCGTAAGCGGCGCCGCCTTGATTTCTCCCAAAGAAATACATGTTATTTGACGCCGTAATGTTGGCGTTATCGCCAAGGGTAACAACGTTGACGACATTGTCGCCCGCTGTATAATTATAAGCCATATTGAGATTGGTAACCTTGATCTGTGAATTGTCAGCCATGGTTAAATTGGTATTACCATGCTGGCTTAAACGCAAATCCTTTGCCTGAAGATAGGCGTCGTTTGTCATGGCAATATTAGCGGTTTTGCCTTTCTGATCTGTTACATATAACTCATTACCATTGGAGATAAACTGTCCTCCAGACAGATTGACAGTCGCATCCGCATGATAAGAGAAGTAGCCAGTACCGTTCACTGTAACCTTTCCGCCCGTCTGATTAAACACAGCCCCGCCATTAGAACCGGCGTTGACGTCGCCAACCTTCAAAGCGGCATTGAACGTAACTACTGCATTGTCGTTGACGTTGAAAGCGCCGTCTCTGTCAAATGCGCAATCTTTTGCAACCGTAAGACTGGCGTTATCATTCAACGTCAAACTGGCGCTATTGTCCAACTTTAAGATGTCGCTTGTAGTAATTTTTGAATTGTCGTAAAGATTGACCTGCGGAGCGCCCCTGCTGATATATAAGGCTTTCGCCGTCATCGTTGAACTATCGTGCATATTCACAGTTGTGCCAACGCCGAAAAAATTCAAATTGGTTGAACTAACGGAAAGCGCGCCTTTGTCGTTCATTGCCAAAACTGAACCATCTGCGGTAAACGGAGCTGTATCGTCCCAGCCCAAACCAGAATTACTACCGCCACGGGCTGTTACTACTGCGTTGTCCGAAATCTCGATATACGTTTTGGCGGTCATTGCCGTCCACCATTCGTTGCAAGAAAAAGAACTGTCTCCACCATAATATTGGTAAATGAGATAATCCTTTCCGCTTTGATCATACGATTGACTTTTATCATTGTTACCGCCCCAAAAATTATTGGTAACATAGACGTTGGCGTTGTCTTGTAGCCTCATAGTAAAGGTCGCCGTTTTCCCGTTGGGAAGATTTTTCAGCGGGACAAACCCCTTTGAAAATGTTGTTGAAGTCGAACCGTTAAAAGTGATGTCAATATCCTGACCTTCTGCGCCGGGATAGAAGTCATTGGAAACCGTTATCTTTTGACCAGTAATCAAGCCGGGATTATCCGCCGTTACCGGGGCGCCATTAGACCAGTTTTCCGCTGTCAGTAAATCGCCGACCGTGGTCTCGCCCGCCGTCCAGACGGTATCAGCATGAACTGGCGCGTTACTCACGACAATACATAATAAAACTGCTCCAAATAGCATGCACCCAAACTTACGGCATGCCCAATGGCGCCTGAAGGACAAAACAAATTGTTTAAAAATGGAACGTTTCATTTTATAACCTAATGTATTTCGGATTGAAAAAATGATAATTATAATTCAAAAATGCACTAATCGGCGCTAATAACGCTACTGTATATTATACCATATTATAATCTGTTATTTTGAAATTGTCAACCAGATTGAGAAACTTTGTAAAAAATTTTAAAAAAATTTGTTCATCTAGAAAAAATAAATAGTATAGCAAACATATGTAAAATAATACGACAAAGATTTCAAACAAATAAGACTGAAAAAGAAAGAGAATTCTGGACTGCCCTATATATTTCCAGAATTCTCCGAAAAAGTCAACTTATAGCGTCAACCTCATATATCCCTTGAAGTTAGGCAGGCGCCCCCGCGCTGGAATGTTGAGAGTTTTCAGGCGTTTCCACTTGGGGAGCAGAAGC
>JAZQDP010000253.1:0-14322 GCA_045546875.1 Thermoguttaceae bacterium
ATCTCAAGCGGACCATTAGAAGGTTTGAACAATAAAATCAAAACCCTTAAACGTCAAGCCTATGGCTATAGAAACCTTGAGTTTTTCAAACTTAAAATCTTGGCTATTCATACAACCAGGTACGCACTTGTCGGATGAACCAAAAAGAATGACATAATTCATGTAGTAATACAAATGAGATTGTATCAGAGTACTGGTATGAGTGATTGTCTGCCCAAATAGCACAACTTGTTACATATATATAATTAACTTCAGAATCAGTAAAACCAAGATAGGCATTATTAGCGGAATCAAAACATGCAATTACATGCCGTAACCAAAATGAACGTGCGGAAGAATTATTCTCACCAGAGTAATTTGCAATCTGACTATAGGGAGATGCAGTTGTTTCTAAAAACGTTGTATTATTAAAGATATGGTCTCCATAGTCATTATATTGTTTGTCTGTAATATCAATATACGGAACATTATTATCATAATATTCTCTTATTTCAATACAAGCACGATGAAATTCATTAACAATTACAGATGTTAATACAGGTTTATTCGCTGTATATAACAGTTCCCCACCCCAAAAACTGTTTATATAAGTAACGCTAGCTCCAGAAATAGAGGGAGCTGGCGAGGATATGCTAGAAGGAGTCCTCCATTGTAACTGATCGATTTCCACCCATAACGTGCGCCAAACTGTAAGAAGTTCAGTTTGTTTGGCAACTATTGCTTGACCATTAACATAATACATGGCTTGATCTTTAGCAGTTGAAGATGAATCAATTGAAATAAACGAATCGGTATTAGAATAGGGATGCGCTGCAACAATATAGTTATCTCCAGCATGGGCTTGAATTATATTCATATATCGCAAATCACTACAAATATTACCAGATGAAACAACTGTACTAAGCGATATGTATGTCGGTGGGGGAGTAACGGCGGTATCGGGATCGTATGTGTCGCTTAATAACGCTAAAAAAGCATATCCGTTATTATCATCTATCTGTGAGCCTACTAAAGTCCCTGCATAATCTTTACATTGATTCATAGGATCAAGCATTGTCAAAGAAACAGTCCCAGTCATTCCTGATGGAATATTATTAGTCAGAGTAACTCTAACCCCAATTTGGTTTTTTAACTCGCTGGTAGGAGTAATTTTTTCAGGAAAGATTCGTTTGCCGCCGCCGTTTGCAGCTGGATTGTCAGTTAAAGCGCAAGTGGTTGCAATCCACTGAACCTGATCAATTCCAACTTTACCCACGCGAGGTTTATTTGGCGTAGCTTGGGAATTGCCGTCTTTCCAGCTTAGTTTAGCAATAACAGACTCAGATAAAAGCGCACATTCTAAAGAACTGAATGTAAGTTTAGGGATTATAGCAAATTCGCCATCTGGTATTTTATCCGTATCAGTTGTTCTTTCTGCGATTGACCAATTATTGGTTAGAAATTGAGGTTGTGTTTGATTTCCATTGCTATCCCAATTAGCCATTGCAAATACACTGCCATACTCAGCAGTTAAGCGATCTGCCCACGGTACGGCATGCCATTGAATACCAGTAACTCTATTCTTTCCAATATCGGATTCCAGAATCGGCGTCCACTGATATTTGTTTTCCTGCCAATGTAAAGACCAGTCGCTCCCCCGGTCTTCAACATTACTCCAATCAAGAGTAAACGCTTTTTCTTTTATCTCGTATCCAATAATGCGAACGTTATATAAATCAATCGTCCAAGTTTCGCAGGCGCCCAGCGGGTCAGTAGCTTGTACTGTAATTGACGTCTGACCAACCGTATCGGTAAACTGAATATCAAGTATTGAATCAGATAATGTTAAAGATACAATTTCAGAATTGCCGGACGAATAGATAGAATATAAAAGTTCGTCTGGCGTTTCTTTGTCGTGGAAATACGAGTTTAAATCAATAGTTGTAATGGATTGATTATCGTTTGCGTCATGGAAAATTTCCGCAACGGTAGAATAATCGCCTGTTTCGTAACCTTCTGTTTCACAAATGACGGAATCGTCTTTATAAGCGCGTAAATGTGGCGGTGTATTAACGGTTATCAAAACCTCATCTCGGGCTACAACTTGATTCGTACCGAGAAGATAAATCTCATACGCTAACGTGGTTTGACCTGCTTGTTCTGCGGTTATCGTTGCAGTCGATTGATGCAGAGATGGAACCGTAAAGTCAAGAATACCCTCGCTGTCTAAAAGTCGAACGCCGTAAATGGAACTGTCTAACAGGCGGCTTGAAATTGTATTGAGGTTTACAGAAAACTGTTCCCCTGCAAGAACTATATACCCGTACGCTCCCGATTCGATAGACGCGCTTTGAGAGTTTCCAATTTCGACAGTATCGTCAAAAGCGTCAATTGCCCCGTCGTTGTTTGAATCAACGTCTATATCTACATACAGATATTCTTGATTCATGGATATATTATCTAACAACGGACCGTAACAGGGAATGACGTCGGTCGAAACGTCGCTGAAAGAAACCGAACCGTAATCATTTGTTGCTATAAATGTTATAGACGAAACGTGAAACGGGCTGGCGCCAAGAGTATATGCCGTTCCGCCGTTTCCATCGTCTGTCTCGTAATAACTTCCGCCAGCGGAAAATGTTACGCTGTTATAAGAAATTGATGTGCAGGAATAAACGCCTAAATCATCATCGGCAATCGAATCTAACAGCGCTGAAACAGACATATTTCCGTTAACGCTAATAATTTCTCCCGGAACAGTTACGTTGAGAATGTTATCTTGAGCATAATCGCTCCTATTCCATGCGTCAAAACTAAGTGTATAAGTCAAGCCGGGGGTAAACGTCATTTGACTGGAAACAATAGTCGTGTGGTGCGGCTGATGGTCGCTCTCTGACGGGTCAAGATCAGAATAGCGGCTGTCCGTATCCAATTCAGCAACTTTACTTCCATTGTTAATTTGAATTTCTACTGGACCCGTCCAGCCTGAGATGGCATCGTAAATCGCCCAATATGTGCCGTTTGGAATCGCTATGTCTTCAAAATTGCCGTTGATAATCATTTCGTCTACAGAACCAATTTGAAGTCCAATAGACGAACCTTGTACGTCAATCGTCCGCCCGTTTCGCTTTGCAGATACGCTAATACCGGATGTTCCAGAATAGGTATAAATATGGCTGGCGGATATAACGTTATACAATTCCTCTGTTGTTCCATCGCCCCAGTTTATTGTCCATATAACGTTGGGACGGGATGCGTCCAACTGCAAAACATACGACTGATCTTTAATTGCGTAGGGATTTCCGCCAACGCGAGCTATAGTTTGACTGTCTGACATCAACGCGGCTACGGCTTGAGCGTCCAAGGCGTGATCGTAAATCCCGCCAGCGCCGATTTTGCCGTTAAAAAATCGAGCAGAACCGCTGCCGTTAGAACCAATTGACCAGTCTGCGTTGACAGGAACGGCGCCAACGGCTGAAGACAGAGACGCCGCTAATGCGCCGTTTTTATAAAGTCGCCATGCCGTTCCGTCGTAAACGCCTGTGAGCTGAATCCATTGTCCAATATCGTCCGTATCTGCGGCAACGCTGGCGTAATAGTTATCTCCATTCCATGAACCGACCTGATATTCCCCGTTGGCGATTCTCAAAAAGATTTCCCCATTCGGATTTGAAGAATGACCTTTAGCAATAATGTTTTGAACTCCATTCAAGGAATTGGGGCAAATCCACGCGGAAAGCGTTATTTCCCCGTATATTTGCAAATCATCCGGATTTCCTAACGAAACGTAGCTGTTGTTTCCAGAAAGATTCAAAACCTGCCCGTAATTCAAATCAGTTTGAACGTATGCTCCGTTGGATAACGTTCCCAAACTATCGCCCTGTTCGCTGTATATTTCGCCGTTTTGAACGTCTGACCAGTTCCACGTTACGGAGTTGTCCTCTTGCGCGTTGGTTGGAATAGAAGCCAACGCGGCTATTTCCTGCGCTGTGTAGACTGTTGAACTAATAACGACTTCGTCAATAACGCCTTTGTAAAAGCGTTCTGTACCCGTTCCTCTTGCGCCCACCGCCCAAGCGCCGTCAACTTCAACCGCGCCAATATTGTCAACCGTAGACGCGATTTCAACCCCGTTGCGATACAAACGACACGTCATACCGTCGTATGTACCAGCAAGATGAACCCGCTCTCCAATGTCAGACGATGGAATTGTAAATTCCGCCATGTGGTTTGATCCCGTCCACGAACCAACTTGATATTTACCGTTGGCAATTCTCAAAAAGATTTCCCCGTTCGGATGAGTAGAATATCCCTTGGCAATGATATTCTGCACGCCCGAGGCGGTTTCCGGTACAATCCACGCCGCAAGAGTAATTTCATTGAGAATTTGTAGTTCATCCGGGTCGCCGATAGAAAAATAATCGTCAACGCCGTCCAGAGACAGACCGCCCCCAACGATTCCGTCTGACGTCAAACTCGCCCCATTGTTGAGAGAACCAATAAAAGCGCCGTTTGTATCTTCGGTATTATTATTAAAAGTCCAATGCGCTGTTACATCTTCGGAATTGAACGGAGAAACAGAGAGCATGGTTCTGTCTTCGCAAGGTTCAAAACGCAAAGTACGAGTACGCGAAACTGTTTTTTGTCGCTTGATTTTTCGAGAATCCTTTTCTCCAGAAAAGTTGTTCGACAGCGAATTCAACAGAGCGGATAAGCAGTTTCGCAGCATCGGGGACTCTCCAAATGTTAAGGTTGAATAAATGCGTTTGGTAAGTCCGAATGTGTGGGTATTCGTCCATTTCAAAAGAAACATGGCGCAAAATCGACATGTTGTATTTATTGTGAACTAAAAAAACAGTTTTGTCAATAGGGGGAAGCAAAAAAATCTTAAAAATTTTAGAATATTGCGTAATAGCTGATATAACAATGTGTTATAGCCCAGAATTCAAACTAATTCAAACGCGTAACGCTTTTCATAAAACAAGAGTATAATCGGCGGCTATTGGCGTTCAAGCTGTCAGCGGAGTTGGCGCCTGTACGGTTAAGGTTTGTCGAAGTTGGGGCAGACGCAGCGGAACGGACAGCAGCCGAGGCAGCCGGAAGATAGAAGCGGGAACGAAGTCCACTTTCAGAATTGATTGAAAAGTTAAATTCCAAATACGGAATAGACTTTACTGAAATGGATAAGGTTTTAGAACAGCTTGTCAACGACTTCAGTTCCCAAACGCGGCTGATAACGAGGAGTAAAAACAGTACGTTTGTATACTATTAGATACGTATTATTTTTGTGTTACGATAACCGCAAATAACAAGTATTATCTCGGCATTCTGCCTGTCTATAGCTGTTTTAAATGTCCCCCTTGACAAATGCGAAATATACCGTAAAATAAGGTCTATCTATGATGTTGGGGGATAAATTCCATTCTAAAAACAACATACAGTGCTAGGACAGGATGTCCGCGAACCCGCAGGACGGGCGGGCAATTCTGCGAAAAAGATTTTTGGAAGCTTCCGTCGCAAGCGTTCACCAATTGATTACTTTGCGGACTTTGCGAACTAGAGCGTGAGGGTTCTTTTGCGGCAAAGGACTGCCTCAAGCCGGACTCAACGTAGCGGTTTGGAAAAAAATAAAGCGGGAGTTTCCTCCCGCTTTACGTTATTCTTTTACGATTTAAGCGTAACTACGTTCGCTTCGCGAACTCCGTTACCGCCTTTCATTTTTCATTCCTCACAGATAACGCGGAAGCCGACGTTGTAGACGCGCTGGTAGGTCGGGAAGCCCAGGCGGTAGCCGTTGCGGCATTGAGCCGGGCGATCGTTCCAGCTGCCGCCGCGAACGACTTTTTCCGTGTCCAGGTTGCCGGCGTTGCGCCCATCGTTGGCGTTGTACGGATACGCTTTGTAGTCGGACTGGGTCCATTCCGCAACGTTGCCGTTCATGTCGTACAGCCCCCACGGGTTGGGCGCGAATCGGGCGATGCCCTTGGAGCCGTGGTAGCCGGCGCGGTACTTTTCGTACAGGTCAGCGTCCCAGCCGGGAACCATCTGGTTGTCGGACTGGTCAACGACGCGCGGCAGATACGTCTGCCAGAACGCCGGGTTGTTGACAGGCTGCGGGTTTACGCCTGTTACAACGAACAGTCTCATGGAATTGTCCGCCATGTTCGCCTTGTCGCCGAACTGAACGTCGCAGCCGAACAGACGTCCGTTGTCGCTCTTTTCGGCTTTGCCCATGCCGTCAGACCACCAGAACGGTTTGTCGGTTCCAGCTTTCGCCGCCCATTCCCATTCGGCTTCCGTCGGAAGACGGAACTTCTTGCCGGTCTTTTCCGAAAGCCACTTGCAGAACTCGTTGGCTTTCTGCCAGGTAACGCGGATTACAGGCTGATCGTCGTGGTTGGCGGGATAGCCGCGGTGAACGTGGTCTTTCCATTGCTGGTCAATGAAGTTGCTTTCGTGAGTCGGGTCGAACTGATGGAACATTTCGTTGGTAACTTCGGTCGTTCCCATATAGAACGGCTTTTCAATCACAACTTCGTTTCTGTTCGCTTCCGGACGCTTTTCGGAATCGTCGCCGATAACGAACTTGCCGGACGGGATGTAAACCATATCCATCTTGACGCCGCCGCCGAGGTCGATCAATTGCATCTTGGGTTCATAATTGTTGACAACCGCTTTCAAACCGGTGGGATTCTTCGTGTTGGGCGTTTCCCACTTTTCCGGCTTGACGAAGTCCGGACGAGGAACGGCGTCCATAACCGCGCCTTCTTCGGGATACTCGTCTACGTTGGCGTAAAGAGCGCGCAGTTCCTGAGTTCTCTTTGCCATCGTTTGAACCTGCTGGAGACGTCCGCCCATGGTTGACGTCGCCACTTCAGACCACGTCGCGTTGTACGGCATGTTCATGTCAATCCACAGCGCCAGTTCTCGAGCGGAAATATCGTCCATTTTGACGTTGTAGTGGTTGCCGTCGCGCAGCATTTGCATCAGCGGAGACGTATTATAGTAGTATTCCATCGGATAGAACATGTGCGTATCCGATTCCGGTCCCGGACGGCGCAGGAACGGCATCAAAGCCCAGTAGGAGTTCCCCAAAGCGCGAGGTCCCGGCGCAATATCCTTGAAGTTCGGACGGTTCGGTTTCGATCCGTCGTGGCAGCCGACGCAGTATTTGTCCAGAACGGGCTGAACTTCTTTCTTGAATCCAACTGGACGTTTCGGTCCGTTAAACTCGACAATTTTGTCTGGAGCGCGGCGCGCCGCCATGTTGAACTTCGCCGGGGTTACAGAGTTCTGATTTTCGTGGCATCCAGAACAGGAAACCTTTTCGCCCGGCATGCCGGTCAGCCAGGAACGCATGATTTGCAGAGCATTGCCGTGTTCGTCCAGCGGCTGCAGCGCCAGCGGGACGTTGGACGGAATAATGAAGTTGGCGCTTCCGTCCGGTTCGACGTTGACTTCGCCCAGCAGGACTTTGCTGTCCCAGGACGTTTCTTCGCCCATGGCGTTGTGGTTGCCGATGCCGCGGTATCCGTACTGATAGCCGAAAACGCGGAGCTTTTTGACAGTCCCGACAGGAACGTTTTCCAAACCGGGACCAAAGTAGACGTCTGTAATATAGCAAACGGATTCTTTGTCTTTGTTAATCGTTCGGTCTGCAATCACCGGCGGGCAGGGTCGTTCCTGAATCGCAAACGGTTCGAAGATTCCAAACTCCGACGACTCTTTAATCAAAACCATGTTGTCGAACGTGTCGACCAGATACAAGCCCCACCTGTCCTGCGGCGTGGGCTGAGCGGAAACAAGGTAATAGTTTTCGTCCAGCGGGCAGGGGAAGAGGAACTTCGGCCAGGAGCCGTCAACGAGCTGGTCTTTAATAATAGGCTCGACTTTCTTGTCACGGAACGGGATTTGCTGAACGACGCCTTCCGCCTCTTTGCGTCCGCGTTTCGGGTCAATGATATGCAGTTCGCCCATTCTGGCGACGCCGTGGTGCCCTGTTACAATGGTCGCGAACATTTTGGCGTTCTGTCCCGGAATCGGCTTGGAATAGAACATACTGTTGGGCCAGTAGGAGCCGGAGCCGTAAAGTTCGACCTGGTTTGTTCCGTCCGGATTCATGTTCATCATGATTCGGGTAAAGTAGTGGTTGATGTCGACGTATTCCCAGCGCAGATACATGATTCGACCGTCGTTCATCAGGGTCGGGTTCCAGTCCTGATCCTGTTCGTAGGTCAGCTGACGGCATGTTTTGAGGTCTTTTTCAACGCGGAAGATGTTGCCGACGTGTCCGGCGCCGCCGATGCACGGAACGCCCATCATGGACGCGCTGGATACAAACAGATACGAACCGTCCGGAACGAAGCAGCCTTCGACGTTGTCAACGTCTTTGCCCATGAACGGGGAAATCTGCTTGAATTCCGGCTTTTCGCCCTTGAGAGCCTTTTCCAGGTCGACTTCGTAAACTTCCCACGTGTTGTTTTCGGACTTCGCTGTAACGAGAATCTTTTTGGCGTCCCATTTCATGCAGATGTCGCCGATGAACGAATCGTACGGGGCGTCGATAATCGGTTTAATGGGAGCGTCTTGATCGTGAATGGAAATGACGGACAGCTGGTTACCGTAATTGCCTTTTCCACGCGAGCAGTTGGACATCCAGTTAGCCATCAACCCCGCGTTTTTCGCCGTTCGGACGAGAACCTTGTCAAAGTCGAGAAGCGGGTTTGCCAGCAAAGCTTCGCGGCGGAACGCCAAGAAATCCTTCGCGGCTTTGAGAGCTTCGTCTACCGACGCCTGATTGGTCGGGTCGAGAGAAGAGAATATCTTTTCGTATTTATCCAATTCAGCCAGATATTTTTTACCAGCATATTCGTCTTCGTCGTATTTTTCAGACAGATCTTCAATCGCCATGCGAAGCGAACCGATCTGTTTAACGGCGCTGTACAAATCGGGAGAAACGCTTCTCATAATGCGTTCCAGACGCTGCTGCGCCATGCGAGCTCGCAAACGATCAAGTTCCTCTTTAGACATCGACGCGCTGAGGTCTTCCGGATCGCCGAGAATCTGAACTTCCAGCAGCGACGCCCAGGAATTGGCGGAGTTTTTATCTTTAGCGGGATCGCCGACTTTGCTGGGGTACGTACTCCACATGCGGATTTCCACCCAGTCCGCTTTAGCGAGGAATTTGCCTTTTTCCGTTTCGAGGAAGTCGGTTAAAAATCCGCCGGAACCAGCGCCGAGAATCTTGTCGCCGGTTGTCAAAGCGGGCGCGCCGCCAAAATTGGGACGCTGACCCGGATTGGCAGAGTTGTCTGCAAATCGGACTTCGTAATCCTGATGAGATCGGCTGTCGATGTTGCCAGTAAAGACCGCTAATTCTTTAATATTGCGGACTTTTCCCAGATAGAACGCCATGATGGCGGGTTTGCCTTCCACGCCAACGCGCCCCATGCCGCCGCATTCGCCGGCAGAGTTGTCTCGAAGCATATTGAGGTCGCTTTGATTGACGCCTTTGACCGCTTCCATCTTCGCGCCGTCAAAAAGCAGAAAATTTAATACAGATCGATCTGCAATAGCCTCGCTCATCGAACCGTACTCGTTCGTTCTCCAGGACTGAGTCGTCATTTGAACTTCAGCCCGGACAGCCGAGCAGAAACACGCCATCACGGCGATCAAACTTAAAAGTAACGTTCTTTTCATGATAAAAACAAAAAATAAAGGAAGGTGATATGATTAGCTTCTAGCCGCTAGCCTGGTTATCGTGGTTCTAGCCGTAATCGCCAAAACAACGAATCCACAAGCTAATAGCTAATAGCTAGTAGCTAACAGCTGTTATTTATCTGCGATTTTGAACAACCTTGATCGCGAAATCAAGGAAGAACTGAACTCCTAAAAAAGTCAAATAAGCTGCCAAAGGCAGGAAACTGACGTAGGTCATAGTTAAAACGTTGTCAAATGCTTTAGCGGCAAAATCAAGAACCTCTATAACAGTTAATTCTTCTTTTGCCGAAAATGAATGGAAAATACCTCCAATCAATCCCAAGGCGTACATAGACATAATAAATCCATAAAGCCCCAGCGACAGCCGCAAAAACAGCTTGCTCAAATATTGAATCGCGCCAGCCGCTTCCGACGCCGGCGACAACGAACCGTCAACCGTCATATTGAGCGAACCGGGGTTAGCTGCAGTTACAGAGCAAAAAGCAAAGGCGGCAAAGAGAACAAAGCCGTATATGGCGTAACCAATCAGTATGGATGAATTCTCACTACTTAATCCGAAAAAGAAATTGCCTACCAGTCCTCCAATCGCTAATCCCAAAAAGACAACGCTTAAAGAATCTGGTAAAGCGTTGGAAACGATTCGACCTTCGCCCAAATTGTTTAGACGATTTAACGACGACATCATCCGTTTATTGACGTATGCATTTGTCAAAAGGAGAACGATCGGCATTCCAACCAGGCTCAGCGCTCTTAACGCGACAGCGATATTAAAATTACAAATCACCAAAGCTAAAACAATAATCAGAACAACGTTTATCAACTGAACCCACACGCCAATCGACGCAAAAAATTTTCCCATCGCTGTAGCAACATTTCCAGGAAATCCAGAACGAAGCATTTTGGGGATAAAGTCCAGAAACGCGCCCTTTTCAATAAGCGTGTCAGCGCCGGACATCGCGCTTGCGTTATCGAGTTCGTCATCAGGATCGGAAATAGAACCAGAGACGTCAAAGAGCGTTCCTGCGCCTGCCGCTGGTTCAGCTTTGTTGGAATCGGACTTAGGCGCTTCGTAACGATTGACGCTGTCAGCCGGAGTTGCAGCCGATTCAGACGTTGGCTCTGAATTAGCGTTTCTCATAACCATGTGCCCAGACGGCGGCGCAACGTTTCTATTGACAGCGTTGGTTCTCGGCTGAGACGATTTAATCGTCAATGGCGGACCTGCGATCGGAGGAGCGGCTGTCAAAGCGTCTTGCAAAAGAGCCACTTTACCCGCTGGAGTCCATTGACCCAGCATCTCGTGATAAACCAAATCAGTGGGCTTGATTTCTCCCCGTTTCATTGCGGAAAGAACGTCTGTAAGGTTCATCGGACCAATCGTATCCTTATTACGGGCATAATACCATTTTTCGTTTTGATTCATTTTAGTTATCGGGAGTTAATCGTTGTTAAATCTTGGCAGCATATATATCTACCTAGTTTTCATTATACCAAAAGTTTTTTCAGATAGTATAGCTATGTACCAAAATTTCTTAAATTTTTTCTTTAATTTCTTGGAATTTTCTACAATTACTACCGTCTTTTATCCCCTTCCCCTCCTCTATTGTCAAAAACGTAAAATCAGGTATAATCGGAATATAACATGCGAGGGTTTTAAAGACGTGTGTATTTGGTCATTAGAACGAAAAATTTCCCCATTTAACTTTGTTAGCATATCCATAGATGAAAATTCTTCATACGTCGGACTGGCATTTAGACCATCGGCTTTACGACCGTCGTCGGACGGATGAGCATCGAGCTTTTTTGGATTGGCTTTGCCAAACAATAATTGATCGCGAAGTTGACATTTTAATTGTCTCGGGGGACATATTCGACAACCGAACTCCAACTTTGGACTCAAAGCAACTGTATTTTCGGTTCCTGACGCAATTGTACGAATCGCGTCTTTCCGGGTTGAGCAAATGTCGCGCAGTCATAATCACGGCTGGGAATCACGATTCTGCGTCGTTTTTGGAGACGGATAAGCCGATTTTGCGTTATCTCAATATAAGCGTTGTAGCGCAACGACCCGAGATAATCGTAATTCCATCGTCAGAAACCAGCTCTCCATCGGATTTCCCAGCAATCATTGTCGCAATGCCGTTTCTTTCAGACGTTGAATTGAGAAAATCGTCGCCAGAAGAATCTGCAGAAGACAAAGCGGTTAATTTGATGCTCGGTCTTCGGTCTGTTTACCGTTCTATGGCGACTGAGGCTCAAACTCGTCAGTCAGAATTATTGCAGACATATCCCTACGCACCGATAATCGCTACAGGGCATCTTTTCGCTCAAGGGTCGAAAAGCCTCGGTTCTGACGCTGGCGAACGCGATATTTACGTTGGATCGTTGGGACAATTCCCGGCTGGCGACTTCCCTCAACAGTTCGATTACATCGCTTTGGGACATTTACACGTTCCTCAAACGGTAGGAGGCGAAGAGCGAATTCAGTATTCTGGCTCTCCCATTCCCATCGGTTTTGGGGAATCCGGTCAAACAAAACGGGTCATAGAAGTAAATTGGGGCGCTGACGGAATTCCCGTCTTTACCTCTTTGCCTGTTCCTCAATTCCAAAAGCTGGTACAAATTTCAGAATCGGATAAATCAGCAATCGAACAGCGCGTCAAAACGCTGGTCGAAGAATCCAAACAGAGCGATCAATGCGTTTGGTTGGAAATCGTCTATCG
Source organism: Thermoguttaceae bacterium (assembly GCA_045546875.1). Classification (GTDB taxonomy): domain Bacteria; phylum Planctomycetota; class Planctomycetia; order Pirellulales; family Thermoguttaceae; genus RUG11551. The sequence continues at coordinate 12,423 of JAZQDP010000253.1, forward strand.
AGGGGTGGAAGCGCCAGGGGAACTCCCCCAAACGATTGACGAGATTTTATCCGATTCTAACATAACGTTGCTGGCGTTCAAGTGGATCGGAATAAGAGAAGTCGGCATTTCGCCCCTGTTCAAAGGAGAAACCCTCCAGTCGCTCGACCCGATTGAGGTCTTTAAGCGGACGCTGACTTCGATGTACGTCAAAGAAGAAGAGCGCGACGATTTGATCAAAATGTACGAAGAAATTTTATACGATTCTCAATCCGCAGCAAGCGATTAACTTATTACACCCCCAAACTCACTCATAACTCAGCATAGCCTGAAATGAAAATACTTAAACTGGAATTCCAAAACCTCAATTCTCTCAAAGGGAAATGGACGATTGATTTTACCGATCCTGCATTCCAAAGGGACGGGTTGTTTGCCATTACCGGACCGACGGGCGCTGGAAAGACAACTATTCTCGACGCTATTTGTCTGTCCCTGTACGGTAAAACGCCGAGACTCAGTTCGATTTCCGTTTCTTCAAACGAAATCATGAACCGAACGTCAGCGGACTGCTTCGCTCAAACGACGTTTTCCACCGAAAAAGGGACGTTTCGCAGTTCTTTTCATCAGCGTTATGCTCGAGGAACCCGAGCCGGCAATCTCTTGGCTCCCACTTATGAACTGGCTGACGCGCAAACGAACGACGTTTTAGCCAGTTCAAAAAAACAATTCCAGGAGAAAATTGTCGAAACCATTGGATTAACGTACGATCAGTTTACCCGCGCTGTCTTGCTGGCTCAGGGGCAGTTTAAGATTTTTCTCGACTCCAACCCAAACGACCGCGCTCAACTGCTCGAGACGATTACCGGCGCTCAAATCTACACCAACATTTCAAAAAAAATATACGAACGCGCAGGGCAAGAATCGCAAAAGCTGAAAGAGTTTGCCCAGTTGCTCGACGAAATAAATAAATTCGTCTTAACCGAATCCGAGCAGCAGGAACTCAAAGACCGAATCGCCGAAATTGACGTCCAGAGTCAGCAATATTTAGACGAAATAAAAAAACTCGAGGAACAAATTCAGTGGGTAAAAGAGCTGGAAAAACTTCAACGAGAATTAAAAGTTCACGAGGAGAAGTTATCACAAGTCGTTCGCGATTTACAGTCGTTTCAACCCCAGCGAGAACGTCTTGCCCTCGACAGTAAAGCACAAAAGCTTTATCCTGACTACCAAAATCTGGAATATAAAAAGGATGCGTTAAACAAGCTAAACGCCCAGATTGAACAAACCGACGCAAATATCGGCATGCTCAAAGCGGATATTATTCGAACCGATAACGAACTTGAACAAGCCAGTCAATCGCTTGGCGCCGCTCAAAAAGAGCTGGAAGACAAAACGCCTGTCATTGCTCAAGTCAAAGAACTGGACGTAATTATTGCTCAAAAGCAAAACGACCTCGCGCCGCTCAAAACCAGGCTTGTTGAAATCCAAAACCGGTTCAACGAGGCGTGCAGAAAAGTCAAAATCGCGCCGGAAGAAACGCCAAAAGAACTTGACTCCGCCGGAATCGAACTGCAAATCGACAAATATCTCAACGGGATTTCGATTTCAGACGCGCATAACCTGATCAGGAAGTTTGACACTCTAAAGCAAAAATGGACGGATCTGCTCAGCGTCAAACAAACGCTTCTCGAAAATCAAACCGCGCTCCATAATCGGGAACAGGAAAACCAGGCGTACGAATCTACTATTCAAAAGCTCGAGGTTCAAAAGCAAGACCTGGAAACCCGAACGGAACAGGAAGAAGCTCGGGCGCAAAACATTCAAACAAAGATTGACAACGCTAAATTAATCCAATCTCTGGATCAGCGTCGGCAAAATCTGCAAGATCAAACCCCCTGCCCTCTTTGCGGGGCGCTGTCAC
>JAZQDP010000254.1:0-29862 GCA_045546875.1 Thermoguttaceae bacterium
TACTATCTTTTCAGCTTTATCTTGAGAAATAAAATCTATTTTTCCTTGCAGGCTACCATTTTTATTATAATAACATGGTAATCTCAAACATTCTAAAACCATAATTTTGAGTTTGTCAATGTCATTTATACAATTTTCTAATTTTTGCCTCCGTCGCGAAGGGAAATAATTATAGATTTTTAGAATCAGAAAAATAATAGAAAAGAAGCTTATAGCAATGCCAATAATAGTCAGTTTATTTCCATAAATATATTGTAGCAAACCATCCCAAGACCAACCTTGATTCTGTGTCGATTTATCACTATTTCCATCTTTATTTTTATTTTGTTTATTATCAGTTTTTGTCGTTGCTTCTGTTTCTTGACTGCCGGGGCTACCATTGTTTACATCAGCGGAAACAGTAGCTGTTGCCTCCTCTTCATTGGCGTCCTGCCCAACAGCAGGAGTTTGCCAACACAGGAACAACGCCGCGAAGCAAGCGGCAACCAGAACGAAGGAAACAACGTGAAAACGACGGACGGTTGAAAGGGTTGTAAACATGAAGAACTCTCCTGTTTATTGATTTGAGGTTAAATTGCTGTACTTTTATTACCGCTGCAAGTATACCATATTAATTTTTTAAAAAAAGCGCCAGATGGTTAACAAATTTTCCTTTCTCTTATATATCAAAAAGTCCTTAAAATCATGATAATTCATTTATTACTTTTTGCGTATGTTTACCTGTTCCCTTCGGATGAATCTTGCTGATCATCTTTACTCGTCTCGTTTGTTGAGTCGGTATCATTAACGCTGGATGCGTCTTGCGGCGTCGTTTTCGGGGTTGGAGATGGAGGTGGGGTTTGCGGCTCGGGTATTGTTATCTGAACAGGTGGATCGGGCATATTCATACATTCGTTGTACGCAGAAGGATTTTGTTCTTTCAGCTTTCCTCCAGATATAATATTGATAAACACTAATAATGGCTTTCCCCCAATCCAAAAAATAAAGAAAATAACAATTCCCCAGAACCAAAGCCTCCATTTTCCGGATTTCTTCTTTGTTCCCTGATTACTGACGCCGCTGGAACCGTTGTTAGAAAATCCGCTTTCACCTGCATCATTTTGGATTGAAACGCCGTTATCGTATGGGATTGCATTTGTTTGCCCCATAACCGCGGATTGGCATAACAGCGCCATCGCCGCAAAGCAAATGCCTGCCAGAACGAAGGAAACAACATGGAAACGATGGAAACTTGAAAGGGATGTATTCATGGGAATTCTCTAACGATAGTTGTGTAAAAAACAAGAAACAATTAGCAATGACTTGCGTCAACTGCTTATTCATTCCAACAATTCAATCTATTACATTAAGAAGCGCTGGGGTGTGTCATAAAATTTTGAGATTTTCAAAAGAAATGTTCGTTTTGGATATAGAAACGCAAGATGTTGCGCTGTGTAATCGACAAAAACTGTATATTGTGTATTGTTTTTAAAGATTTCTTTACAATTGTGATCAATTAAACGCCAATTTACTCAGACTTTTTAGCGCCATTTGGATTGTCTGGCATAACGCAAACGCGAAATCCTCCGCGGTTAAAGCGGTCGTTGAAGTCGTGATAATTTCTCTCCGAACAGCTGCAATCGAAAAGCCAGCAACCGCCGCGAAGTACTTTGACCTGTGAACTGACGGATCTTTTACCCGGTTTTGAAACAGCAGGACCTGTCGGGTCTGTTTGCGGGCTGGGGTCTGTAATTGGCTCGTACCAGTCGGCGACCCATTCCTCAATGTTGCCAAGCGTATCGTACAAGCCCCAGGCGTTAGGCGATAAGCTCCGAACTGCTATTGTACCGCGGTTTTTGCTGTATGAATTGGCTTGAGCGTTTAACAGTTCAGGCGTTTCTTCCGTATCGGCGCGACAGGCGTATTCCCATTGAGCGTCTGTGGGTAAACGGACGTCGGCGCTGAGCTTTTCTGACAACGCCTGACAGAATTCCTGGGCGTCCGTCCAGCTTACCATTCTGACAGGAGCGTTTTCTGACTCGTTGAGATTTTTTATTGCAGAGTTAGCCGTGCTGTCAGGCATAACGGAAAACCACATCTTTTGCGTAACCTCGCAGTCCAGCGCCCAAAACCCTTTTGTGAGCGTTACTGGATGAGGAATGGAGCCATTGATTAAAGAGGGATTGGAACTCAGTTCTGAATATAGCTTGTCATGCAACAGAGTTTGCTGTTCAAGCGACTCTGAATTTTCAAGACTTGTTTCCAATTCGTCCAATTCGTCCAATTTATCAATCCAATGGCTGTATTTCCAGGCAATATCCAGCAACTGCCTCGTTGACATCTCTTTGGACAGGGGCGTTCTGTAGCCTCCCATGACAAACGTTCCCGGCGGGATCCAGCGAAAGATATATTCAACGCCGTCGACAACGCGAACCAGCTTTTCGCCCGCTTCCTTTCCAGGAGGAAACGGAGCGATAACGTCTTGAATTATCGCCTCAGCTTCGGGATTTGTTGGCAAGGTCTGAACAATGGCAGTTTTGGAAGCGTTATATGCGTTCGTTCCCCAGAGACCAGCTATTCCCAACAGAACGACACCGGCAAACGCTGCAATAACAGGCGTTTTTTTAACAGACTGTTTTTTTAACGCCTGAATTACTTCTGTCATGGAAGAGTAACGATCGTCAATTGACTTTGCCGTCATACGATTCAAAACGCGCTGAATTCGATCAGGAACGCCTTTTCGAAATTGAGACAATTCCGGCAGAGCGAGACATTGCTGCGCTTCCAGTTTCTTTTTTGACGTCGAATACTCTTCTCCGTCAAATGGAACGCGCCCCGTTAGAATAAAGAACAGCGTACAGCCCAAAGAGTAAATATCCGATCGTGGATCGGCGGACGCGCAGAGTTCCTGTTTTTCCCGATTTCCAACACACTGTTCCGGCGGCATAAAGTCTGGAGTCCCGACGATTTGAACGTCCGTTTCCTGGGACGCGGCGACAGCCAATCCCAAATCCAGAACTTTAACGGTATTCTTAGGCGTTATCCAGAGGTTCCCGGGTTTAACGTCTCGATGAACAAAGCCGTTTTCGTGAGCGTACTGCAAGCCTCGCGCCGCCTGAACGACAATGTCAACGGCTTCCGGGACGGACAAGGGAACTCCAAGTTTCAGTCTTTGCTGAACGTACTGATGGACCGTTTCTCCTTGAAGGAATTCCATAACCATATAAGGTCGTCCCTCGAATTCCCCGGCGTTAAAAACTGTTACAACGTTGGGGTGAAGCAGTTTTGCGGTCGATTCGATTTCCGTCTGAAAACGTTCCAGAGCGTTCGGCTCGAGAATCAGTTTTGTACGAACGAACTTGAGCGCTTCCGTTCTTTTCAGAACCAGATTTTCAGCGCGATAGACGTCTCCCATCCCGCCCCGTCCGACAAGCTGTTCCAGACGGTATTGACCAATCGTCAACGGCAGTTCAAACGTCTTGTTGTTTTCCAGCTCGTCCCTCATCATCGACATAAAACTGGATAACTCCGTTTCAAGCGGCAGAGGTTTGGATTTACTCATATTTCCAAATCGTCTTCGTTGTCGTCGTCTTCCAGTTCGTTTAACTCTGCAAGATATTTTTTCAGATAGTCGTTGATTCTCTGTCGAATTTTCCTGATATTGGCGGGCTTAAGCCCGGTCAGCTCCGCGACTTGAAAAGAATTCTTCTTTTCATAAACAAGCTGATAATAAATATCGACGTCGCGTTGAGAGAAATGCGTACCCAACACGCGCATTAACCCTTGAGCGTAGATTTCGTCTTCGGTCAAATTCTCGACATTGTCAGGGTCGTCCTGTCGGATTTGTTCCTGTTCCATTTTGAGAACCGTATCCAGGACAGACGAATGAGGGTCTGAAATTGCGTGAGAGGAGGGGTCGTAAACCGCATTGGGGCGATTCTTCTTTTTCTGATAATCTCTTTGAACGCCTGTAACGTAATTGTCAACGACTTTATGCAGCCAGCTTCGGAATCGATCCGTCGGCTTTTCTTTTCGGAAGCCGCCAATTGATTTCATGACAAGGATGCAAATATCGTACAACATCTTTTTCCGAATCTGCCGATTGGATACGCCTCGTTGAATGAGCCAGTAAATAACCAAACGTCCATAGAGAAGGTTAAACCGTTCCCACGCTTTTGGGTCGTGGCTTCGAAGCTCGTCCAAAAAAGACGTCGGCGTTGGCTGATTGAAATCAATGTTTTTATCTGACGGATTGGAAGTCATGGTTTTGGAGGGTAGGGGACAAAAGGTCGAGTGCGAACACAGTTTCTGCCGGATGGCGCAATTTTTCCCTCGGCATGGGAGGTATTTCGTTTGCATTTGATCAATTATATATTTCAGTTCGACTTTGTGCAAGCCCTATAACTGCCGTACGGGCTGTAAAAATATCTTATCCATCTTAAAATAAGAACTTGTCTCAAATAATTCCGTCTAAAATACAAAATAATTCTGAAAAATTTTGGGTTAAGTGGTGCACAAAATAAAAATTTGTGGTAAACTAGATAAAGAAACGATGTTCGTTAAATGTTTAATTTATTTACCAATACCTACCCTATGAACTCTTTTAAAATTTACAAAGGGCTTGATTTGCCATTGGCAGGCAAGCCGCTTCAGAGTATTCAGGATTCGCCGCAGGTGAAAACCGTGGCGGTTGTCGGTCCTGACTACGTTGGGATGAAGCCAACCATGGCCGTCCAGGAGGGCGACCGTGTGAAATTGGGTCAGGTTCTTTTTACCGATAAAAAGACGCCTGGAGTAAAATACACGTCCCCAGCCGGGGGAACGGTCAAGGCGATTAACCGCGGCGACAAACGCGCTTTGCTGTCTGTGGTAATCGAAATTGACCCCAAAGAGGAGGAGAAAATCCAGTTCCCGGTTACGCCGCTGGATAAGCTTACGGCAGACGACGTCGTCAAAACGCTGGTCGATTCCGGTCAATGGACGGCTCTTCGAACTCGACCGTTCAGCAAAGTCCCGTCTCCGGAAACGCGTCCCAACGCGATTTTTGTAACGGCAATGGACTCCAACCCGCACGCTCCATGCCCTGCCGTTGCGCTCAAAGACAGAGAAGATGATTTCCTTGCAGGGTTGAAAGTTCTGTCCGTCCTTGCTGGCGACAAGCCGCTGTTCTTCTGCCAGTCGCCGGACTGCCGCGTTCTTCCTGAAGAAGCGGAAGGGCTTCCGAATCTGCAAGTTGCGGAATTCTCTGGAAAGCACCCCTGCGGTCTGGTGGGAACGCACATTCATTTCCTCTGCCCGGCGTCAAGAACGAACGTTGTCTGGCACGTCAATTATCAGGACGTCGCCGCGTTTGGATACCTGTTCAAAACGGGATACATTTGTAAAGCCCGCGTTATTTCTCTCTCCGGTCCGATTGTCAAAAAGCCTCGGTTGATTAAAACCCGAATTGGCGCCAATCTGGACGAACTGACAAAAGGCGAATTCGACGCTGAGACGAAGGACGAAATTCCCGCCCGCGTTATTTCCGGGTCGGTTCTCAACGGTCGCAAGTCTGAACCCGGTTTGAATTATTTGGGTCGATACAGCCTTCAGGTTTCCGTTATTCGAGAAGGCGTCAAGCGTCGGCTGTTCGGCTGGATTCTTCCGAAGTTCGTTGACTTCTCAACCAAATGGACGAACGCGTCGCTGTTCTTCCCGAATTGGGAATTTAATATGACGACGGACGTTTACGGCGGTCCTCGCGCGATTTTCTCAATCGGGTCGATGGACGATGTCATGCCCCTGGACATCCTGCCGGTGTTCCTTACTCGCGCTTTGGCGGTGGGAAATCTGGAACAGGCGGAACAGCTCGGGGCGTTGGAGCTGGACGAGGAAGACCTGGCTTTGTGCACCTACGTCGATCCGGGCAAAAACGAATTCGGTTCGATGCTCCGTTCCGTTTTAACACTCATCGACAAGGAGGGCTAAACCGTGATGAATCCGATTAAATATATTTTTCAAAAGACAAAACCCTGGTTTTCCAAAGGCGGAAAACTGGAGGCTCTTTATCCGTTATGGGAAGTCTTCGACACGTTCTTCTACACTCCGGAAGAAGTTGCGACTGGCAAATGCTCCGTTCGCGATTCGATTGACTTCAAACGTATGATGATTACCGTCTGCATCGCGCTGATTCCCTGCTGCTTTATGGCATGCTATAATACAGGCTATCAGGCGTACAAGTCGATGTCAACAACGAGCGTTACGCAAAAGATTGTTGACGACAAAGGCGTAGAAAAGACCGTCGTTGCTCCGCTGAAATCGTTGCCGACAGAGGGTCTGAAAAACTGGCGCGGCTGGCTCATGAGCTGCGTTAAAATCGGGAACTTTGATCTCGGCGCCGTCCCGGAAAAAGGAACGGTTTCCTACTTCAGCCACCCGATTCAGTTTATCGTCTTTGGCGCGATGTACTTTATTCCGATTTATGTTGTAACGTTCCTTGTCGGTATTTTCTGGGAAGTCATTTTTGCGATCTTCCGTAAAGAAATTGTCAACGAAGGCTTTTTCGTTACCGCCATGCTTTTCCCGCTGACGCTTCCCGCTACGATTCCGCTTTGGATTGTTGCGGTTTCGATTTCCTTCGGCGTCGTGATTGGAAAAGAAGTCTTTGGCGGAACGGGCAGAAACATTCTCAACCCGGCTCTGGTCGCTCGAGCGTTTATCTTCTTCGCCTTCGCCGGTACGATTACCGGAGACAGCATCTGGGTTCCGGTTGACGGCTTTACGATGGCAACGCCTCTTGCTGCGGCAACTCAGCAGGGCATGGACGGCATTTCCGCCGTTGCGGCAAGTCAGAATTTGACGGATATGCAATACTGGTTTGACTGCTTCGCTGGGTTCATTCCCGGTTCTTTGGGAGAAACCAGTACGCTGTGCTGCTTAATCGGCGCGGCAATGCTGATCTTCACCGGCATCGGCTCCTGGCGAGTCATGCTTTCCATGTGCGTTGGAACTGGCGCTCTTGCCGTGTTTACGTATTTTATGTACGCTATTGGTTACACGAACAATCCCGCCTGGGGCATTTACCCGCACTGGCATTTTGTAATGGGCGGCTTCGCTTTGGGCTGCGCCTTTATGGCGACTGACCCTGTAACAGGAGCGATGACGCGAGGCGGTCAGTACGTTTACGGATTCCTTATCGGAGCGCTGGTAATTGTCGTTCGAGCAATGAACCCGGCGTATCCGGAAGGCGTCATGCTTGCCATTCTGTTTGGAAACCTCTGCGCCCCGATGATTGATTACGTCTTCGTCCAGGCCAACATTAAACGGAGGGCTTTGCGAAATGTCTAATAACAGCTTATTTAAAACATATTTCGTCGCGATTGCGGTTTGCGCCGTCTGCGCGACGCTGGTCTCAACGGCAAACGTCGTTCTTAGACCCATAATTGAACAGAATAAACTCAACTTCAAACGCGGCAACATCGTTTTGGCGGCTGGGCTTGTTGAACCCGGTTACAAAGCCAGCGAAATCGCCCCGGCGTTTGAAAAGGTTGACCCGCAAATTTACGATTTGCTCAAGGAAAAGTTTGTTACAAGCGCGGACGAATTCAATCCGGCGAAGTTTGACGAACGACTCCTGATGAACAAAGACGGCTATACACTCGTTCCGGAAGGGGAAGTCAAACCCGGCGTTCCGACCGTACCGCGTTACGTTACCATTTATCTTGTCAGAAACGACAAGGGCGAGTTGGAAAAGGTTATTCTGCCGTTCTTCGGCAAAGGACTTTGGTCGACCATGTACGGGTTTATCGCCCTCAATAACGATTTTACCACCGTTGGACGTCTGCTGTATTACGATCAGCTCGAAACCGCCGGTTTGGGCGGCGAAGTCGAAAACCCGATGTGGGCGGACAAATGGATTGGAAAGAAAGCCTACAACGAATCCGGAAAAGCGGAACTGAAAGTCATCAAGGGAACGGTCGATCCGGGCGACAAAAATGCCGCGCATAAAGTTGACGGCATCTCCGGCGCAACTCTTACCTGCAATGGCGTCAACAACCAGATCGGTTACTGGCTCAACGAATACAAGGGTCTGCTGGCTCAGCTTAAAGCGGGGCAGATTCCCCCGGAAAGCAAAACCGTTTGCGCTAATGCAACCCCCACATCTGACGACAATTCGAAAGGAGGCGCAAAATAATGGCGACTGCAAAAGAATATAAAGAAGCGTTTCTCAGTCCGCTGTTCGCAACCAACCCGATTGCTCTTAGCGTACTGGGCATCTGTTCCGCCTTGGCGGTTACAACCAAAATGGATACGGCGTTAACGATGACAATCGCCGTTACAGCTGTTCTGGTATGTTCCAATTTCGCCGTCAGCCTGATTCGTAACCATATCCCGTCCAGCATCCGTATGATCGTACAAATGGTTATTATCGCGGCTATGGTTATGATTGTCGACCTCGTGTTACAGGCGTTCGCGTTCAAACTGTCCAAGAGCCTGTCCGTATTCGTCAGCTTGATTATTACCAACTGCATTATCATGGGCCGCGCTGAAGCGTTCGCCATGAAGAACCCGCCTTTGCTGAGCATTGTCGACGGTTTGGGCAACGGACTCGGATACGGTCTGATTCTGATGATCGTTTCGTTCCTCCGTGAATTCTTCGGTTCCGGAACGATTTTCGGATTTGAAGTTCTCAAGACGGTCAACAACGGCGGCTGGTATATGCCCAACGGCTTGATGATTCTGGCGCCCAGTGCGTTCTTTATCATCGGTCTGATTATCTGGCTGTTTAAAACCATCAACCCAAAACTGCAGGAGGGAGAAAAATAAACTTCGTTAAACGGTTTCGGGAAATCCGACCGCGAAAGAGTTTATCTCAAAGATTATGGAATTTTACATTACAGAATTCATTCGCAACGTCTTTGTTCAGAACCTTGCCCTGTCCCTGTTTTTGGGAATGTGTACGTTCCTGGCGGTTTCGCAAAACGTTAAAACCGCGTTAGGGCTTGGCATTGCCGTTATATTCGTTCAGGCGATTACGGTTCCTGTCAACTACATGATTTATCACAAAATTCTCGTCCCGTGCGGCGTGGAATATTTGACGTTGATTTCGTTTATTGGCGTTATTGCCGCTCTTGTCCAGATTTTGGAAATGTTTCTCGACCGATACGTTCCCAGCCTGTATAACGCGCTGGGAATCTTCCTGCCGTTGATTACGGTCAACTGCGCTATCCTGGCGGGAAGTTTGTTCATGGTTGAACGCAGCATGGACTTCGGTCAGTCAATCCGTTACGGATTTGAATCCGGTCTGGGCTGGGCGATTTCCATCAGCCTCCTGGCAGCGATTCGCGAACGCATGCAGTACAGCGACGTCCCGAAAGGACTGCGCGGCATCGGCATCGTGTTTATCACCGCCGGTTTGATGGCAATGGGCTACATGGTATTTTCAGGCATTTAGGTTATTGGTTGCGGATCAAAGATAATGATATTCAATTAGAAGTGAGAAAATTGGATGCTGGGAATCGCTGGGAACTGCTGAGAGATTTCTGGGAGAAGCTGGGATAAACCCAGAAAATTCCCAGAATCCTCCCAGAAAATTCCCAGAGTACTCCTCACTCCTAACTCCTAACTAACAAATCAAAGAGATATTATGTTACAAGAAATTTTATTAGGCGTTGGAATGTTTACCGGCATCGTGCTGGCGCTGGTAACCGTTATTCTTCTCGCCAGAAAACTTCTGGTTCCCAGCGGTTTGGTAACCCTGGAAATTAACGACGACCCGTCCAAGACGCTGGAAGTTCCCATGGGCGGGAAACTGCTTCAGACTTTGGCAGATAAAAAGATCTTCGTTCCCAGCGCCTGCGGAGGCGGCGGTTCCTGCGGTCAGTGCAAAGTCCAGGTTCTCGAAGGCGGCGGAGAAATCCTGCCGACGGAACTGGGACACATGTCCCGCAGAGAGGTTCGCGACCACTGGCGTCTGGCGTGCCAGACCCCGGTCAAGCAGAACATGAAACTGCAAATCAACCCGGAAATTTTCTCCGTTCAGAAATGGGAATGCACGGTTAAATCCAACCGCAACGTGGCAACGTTCATTAAAGAATTGGTTCTGGAACTCCCCAAGGGAGAACACGTTGACTACCGCGCCGGCGGGTACATTCAAATCGAATGTGAACCGCATACCGTTGCGTACAAGGATTTCGACATTGATCCGGAATACCACGGCGACTGGGATAAATACAACCTTTGGCAATACGTTTCAACCTGTACGGAACACGTAACGCGCGCGTACTCGATGGCGTCGTACCCGGCGGAAAAGGGCATTGTCATGCTCAATGTCCGTATCGCGTCCCCGCCCCCGAGAATGCCGAACGTTCCCCCGGGACTCATGTCCAGCTACATTTTCAGCCTCAAGCCGGGCGACAAGGTTACTATTTCCGGACCGTACGGCGAGTTCTTCGTCAACGAGAAATCCGATTCCGAAATGATTTACGTCGGCGGCGGCGCAGGCATGGCTCCGTTGCGTTCGCAGATTTTTGACGAACTGCTCACAAAGAACTGCCAGCGAAAGATTTCCTACTGGTACGGCGCCCGATCGCTGAGAGAAGTTTTCTATGCGGACGAATTCGACAGACTGGCGGAAAAATTCCCGAACTTTAGCTGGCATTTGGCTCTGTCCGACCCGCTGCCGGAAGATAACTGGAAAGGTCCGACCGGGTTCATTCACCAGTGCCTGTACGATCTTTATTTGAAAGATCATCCTGCCCCGGAAGATTGCGAATACTACATGTGCGGTCCGCCCATGATGACCGGCGCCGTCGTAAAACTTCTGGACTCCTTGGGAGTCGAAAGAGAAAACATCTACTTCGACGATTTCGGCGGCTGATGCGGCAAGGCGCAAGCGTTACAATCTATGTAGTAACGAATCGAACATAACCGCGATAGGAGGCTGTACTTGTACAGTCTCCTATCGTAATTCTGATGGGTAATTTCAACGCTATCGTTTTATTCTGCGTTCTGCATCTTTGCAAGAAATATTTGCGCGCAACATTTCAACTTTATACCTCACGCCTGTCTATTGACAATCTGTCCGTTAGCGCTATAATGTTATTAATAAATCAGTAAAGAATTAGCGAATAGAATAACCGGCTTTGATAAACCTTTGATTTTATTCGCGTTATACATTTTAACCCCATTTAGGAGATATACGCAATGGCGAAAAAGACGATTGCCGACATCGACGTAGCGGGCAAGACAGTTTTAATGCGCGTCGATTTCAACGTTCCATTGGACGAAAACCTTAACATTACGGATGACCTTCGCATTCGTATGGCTCTTCCGTCAATCAAGTCCGTTCTTGACCGTGGCGGCAAGTTGATTCTCATGAGCCATCTTGGACGTCCAAAGTCCGGACAGGACAACTCCAAGTTCTCACTCAAACCGGCGGCTGACCGTTTGGGCGAACTGTTGGGAACTCCCGTTTATTTTGCAACCGATACCATCGGCGAAGACGCTCAGGCGAAAGCAGCCGCTCTGAAAGCTGGCGAAACGCTCGTTCTGGAAAACCTTCGTTTCAACGACGGCGAAAAGAAGGGCGACGCGGAATTCGCTCAGAAGCTCGCTTCTTTTGCTGACGCTTACTGCAACGACGCATTCGGCACCTGCCACCGCACAGACGCTTCCATGGTTGGCGTTCCCAACGCCATGCCGGGCAAAGACAAGGTTGTCGGCTTCCTGGTTGAAAAGGAAATCAAGTTCCTCTCCGACGCTATCAGCGCTCCGACCCGTCCGTTCGTTGCCATTCTCGGCGGCGCCAAAGTTTCCGACAAAATCAACGTCATCAACAACCTGCTGGGAATCTGTGACAAAGTTCTCATCGGCGGCGCGATGGCGTACACGTTTGAACTGGCGAAAGGCGGCAAAGTTGGCGGTTCTTTGGTTGAACCCGACAAAGTCGATTTGGCAAAAGAACTCCTCGATAAAGGCGGCGACAAACTCGTTCTTCCAGTTGACACTAACTGCGGCGACGCTTACGCTGAAGAATGCAACAAGATTACCGTTGACGCCGGTCAGATTCCCGAAGGCTACGAAGGACTGGACATCGGACCAAAAACCGCTCAAATGTACGCCGACCTGATCAAAGGCGCCAAGACGGTTGTCTGGAACGGCCCGATGGGCGTTTCTGAAATGCCGTCCTTCGCGAAGGGCACCATTGCTGTCGCGCAGGCTATTGCCGATACAGACTGCATCTCCATCATCGGCGGCGGCGATTCCGCAGCGGCTGTGAAGAAGCTCGGCTTTGCCGACAAGGTAACACACGTCTCCACCGGCGGCGGCGCGTCCCTCGAAATGCTCGAAGGAAAGAAATTCGAAGCTGTCGAAATTCTCGACGAGAAATAATTGAGAACCAATAGACAATAGACTTCCAGGCAGTAGGCAATACTTTAACAGTAATTATTGCCTGCTGCTTTTTTATTCTCTCCCAACCCGCTTAAAATTTATTATGAACAAAATTTCATTATCCTCAGTGTTGACGCTGATTTTATCGGCGCTTTTTGTTTATTCAGCAACGGCGCAAGATAACTTGTCAAAGAACGTAGCATACAGGGCTTTTAACGATTCGGTTGTCAAAAACGATAACCTTCTCAACGGCGTTAAACCAAACCGATTTGGCGACGGATTCGAGCCGCTTTCCGACAATTCGTATCAGTGCAGTAATACGGATAAAGAAACAAAAGGGTTATTCTTTCCGATTCAGCTTAATCAAACTGTTCCAGAACCGATAATAGCGTCGGCTCAAAGCCGCAGTGAGGGCGTTGAAGGGAGTCCGAACGCAGACTATTCCCTCTATATGGATATTGCGTATTCAGACGGAACGTACCAGTGGGGCGTCGCGGAAACGTTCAGCGTGGGAGAGCAAGGCAAAAACTGGTCAACCAAAACCGTTCGGTTCATGCCGGAAAAGCCGATTAAAAGCCTGACCATGTATCTGCTTTTCAGAAATCGGAAGGGAACAGTTTGGTTTAGAAATCCGTCATTTCAGGTTGTCAGTCTCAAATCGCCGGATGGCGCTTCTGCTGTCTTTCCGTTTGACGGGACGTTGGTTCTCGACAACGGCGCTGCTAAAAACGGCAACGATTCATCAAGATATTATTTTCGAGAGTACTATATTGACCAGCCGGACAACGCTATTGGAGACGTTATTCAATTACAGCCAACAGGCGCGGATTCTGTTTGGGCGGCGTCTGGAATTGAAGTCAAGCGAGAAAACGGCAAGACGATTGTTAGCAATCAAAATGGGAAAACGCGGGCAATTACGTTGTTCAAAGCAATCAAATTAAAGTCTGGCGCTTTTGTCTGGCATGGGGCGATAGATGCGGCAACGATTATTCGCAAAACCGGTCAAAACGGGACTGTCGAACAGGTTAGTTCTCAGCAGGAATTCTCCAATTTTCAAAACGTCAATGCCGGGACAAAACGGCTTGCACGTTTCCCGATTGCAGGCGTAACGCTTCAAGACGGGTCGTCTTGCTGGCTTGGAATTGCCCCGGATTATCCCGCCGTTTATCGGTTCTTTTATAACGATCGAACAAAAGAGCTTTGCATTGCATACGATATTGCGTTTACAGCGGAGAAAAACCAATGGACGCTTTCGGACGTCTGCTGGTCTTTGCCGCCGGAACGTTCTAAAGAGGGTTTTCGCAGCGCCTGGGCAGAATATATGCGTCTGTTTCCAGAGGCGTTTAACTGCCATCTGCCGCGCAACGAGAACGGGGATCCGATTTTGGGCAACTGGATGCCGTTTCAGAAAATCAGTTCTGTCGAGGGTTGGGAAGATTTCGCGTTCCGGTTTATGGAAGGAACGGGAAACGAACAGTGGGACGATGAACACGGCATTTTAACGTATCGCTATACAGAGCCGATGACGTGGTGGATGCATATTTCCAAAGACCTTCCCCGAACGATGGAAACCGCAATTGCGGAAGTTAAACGTCAGGCGGAAAACGGGTCAAAGATGGCGCAAACGTGGGAAAACTGCGTTATGCGAGATCGTGACGGAAATCCCGTTGGACGTCTGGAGGACACGCCGTGGTGCTTCGGCTGCGTTTGGAGCATGTATTCCGTTCCAACGGCTCCGAAGTCCAACCAGTTCTCTCTGTACTGGCCGGAAGAACATGTAACAAAAAACTATCCGCCTCTCTCAACTCTCAACTCTCAACTCGCAACCTCGCCGCTAGACGGTGAGTACATTGATTCCTCGGAAGGATACGTAACAGCGGAACTGGATTTCGCTCCGGCGCATTTGTCTACCGCTGATCGACCGCTGACCTTCGACCCGGTTTCCAAACGTCCTGCCGTGTATCGCGGTCTGGTTTCGTTTGAATACATCCGAGCGCTTTCTCAAGACGTTCGGAGGGCGGGAAAGTCCATGATGGCAAACTCGACGCCGCACCAGCTCACGTGGCTCGTCCCGCTATGCGACGTGTTGGGAACGGAAACTAACTGGAACTGGAGAGGAAATTGGCGTCCCTCGTCAACGTCCGATTTACTCAGAAAACGCGCCTTGTGCGGCGAAAAGCCATTCTGCTTTCTTCAAAACACAGATTTTTCAAAATTTTCATACGAATATACTGAAAAAT
Organism: Thermoguttaceae bacterium; assembly: GCA_045546875.1. Classification (GTDB taxonomy): domain Bacteria; phylum Planctomycetota; class Planctomycetia; order Pirellulales; family Thermoguttaceae; genus RUG11551. The sequence goes on from JAZQDP010000254.1 coordinate 14,592, forward strand.
ACATGAAGCGGTTACTGGCGTTCGGGATGTTTCCCGGCTTTTTTAGCGCCAACGCCTCAACGGGACATTATTTCTCTCAGCCCCAATTATACAATCGCGACCGACCGTTATTTAAGAAATATATGCCGATAATCCTCGCCGTCGCCCAAGCGGGCTGGCAGCCGGAACGGCTTGTTCAACTCGAAAGCGGGGAAAAAGATAAACCTGTTTCGATTTGTTGTGAACGATTTGAGTCTAAAAACAATTCGTATCTAACCTTCTTCAATCCTGAAAAGACGCCTCAAACGGTAATGGTTGCTCTTCCGCAGGGGTATAAATTAGAAAGTGCGATTTTGGGGTCGGATTGCATTTCAACAGATAAACCGGGCGTTTATGAACTTGCGTTAGATCCGGAAGACGTTGCTGTTTGGAAGCTGGAGAAACAAGCTGTAGGCAAGAGACCGTAGCGTGCCGCCTTCGGCAAAGTTAAACTGCTGTATCTACTACGCATTATTGTTTTTTGACGTTTTTTTTCATTTTTATTGTTCAAGTGAATTGATTTTTGTTCAGTTATCTGATACACTTTGAAATATGGGATTGTAGCCAAATTGTATACTTAACCCACCTTAAGGAGTCAAGATGAATAAAAATCGATTTTCTCGCCGTGATTTTTTGAAATCGTCGGCAGTTGTTGCAGCGTTTGTTTCCTCAGGTTCGTTGGCGTATAGCTCTCAAACGAAGGGAGAGTTTAATAACGCTCCAGTCAGTCCGCTGAAAATGCCGGGCTGGCGGCGCGGTCATTTACATCAACATTCGTTCTGGTCAGACGGTTCCGCAACGCTGGAAGAAGCGTGTTCGTTGTATCGCGATGCCGGGTACGAGTTCGTTATTCCGTCAGATCACGGCAGATTTCAGGCGGATACCGATAAATGGTTTACGCTTGAAGGCAATAAAAAGGCGGCTTTCGAGCGCGGTCAGGGGCGGTACCATTTCCCCATGGAGACGAAAGAAGAAGGCGGCAAACTTCAGCTTCGCATGAGAAATTTCGACGAGCTTTCCGCCATGCTTAATCAGGAAGATCGGTTCCAGCTCATTCCTGGGCATGAATTGACAACGCACGGCGCAGACGGCGTCCAAGTGCACTCTAACATCATTAATTCTCGCGCGGAAGTTACACAGGAAATCGTCGATTCGTTAGACGGTCAGGCTCCGTCAATGTACATGAGCCGAAAAATCGTCGGGGACAAGATGTCGCCTCATTGCTCCGGACACGAAGCGGTCAGCTGGTCGCTTCGCGCTCTGAAGATGATGAGGGGATCTCAGACGGAAGACGAGTGCCTGTTCATGTTTAATCACCCAGACTGGATTTGGTACGACCTTCAGCCGGAATGGCTTTGCGAGCTGCCGGAAATTCGGTTCTTTGAACTGGTAAACTGCGGACCAAACTTGCCAATTCGCCCCGATTTCTGGACGATGGAAAAGTACTGGGACATCATCAACGCCTTCCGCGCGGATCGCAATCAGCCGTTAATCATGGCAACCGCAACGGACGACACGCATAATTATCAGCGTTTCTATACCGATTTCGACACCGCTGCCGGCGGGTCGGTTATGGTTCGCTGTGAAACGCTTAATGCCGTCGATTTGATCAAAGCCATGAATCGGGGAGACTTCTATGCCGCTGTTGGCGTTTGGCTCAACGATGTACAGTTCGATAAATCGACCGGTACGCTGGCAGTTGACGTTCACGCTGAAAAAGACGTCAATTACAAGATTGACTTTATCGGAACTCGCCGCGGTTTCGACAAGGCATTTAAAACGATTGACTCGCCCAGGGACGGCAAGTTCCCGGCTCGAAAGATTAATTCCTACTCCGAGTCTGTCGGCGAGACGTTCAAGACGGTTGAAGGAACTCATGCGGAATACACAATGACGGACGACGACCTCTACGTTCGCGCCAGAATTACCGCATTGATTCCCGCTCGATGCACAATGCGCGGCAAGCCGGAACATCCTTCCGCCTGGACGCAAGCATATCAGCGATAAAATTGATTCCAGATAACAGTGAGCAGGCGTTTGGCGTCTGCTCACAATCGTATCTTGTTGATAAATGATTTTCCAACAAAAATTGGAATATTGTGATTAATATCTAATATTTACGTTACAGAAATTCTGTAGTTTCCCTTCCCCTCCTCAAAAAAGATGAATATCTATCGAGTCTGTTTATTGTCGTTGATTGGAATTGTGTTAACAACATTAACGCTGGCGTCTGAACCGGTTTACGAGGCGGAAATTTACGAGTTCGCCCCGCACTGGGGAGAACCGCATCAGCCGCTTAAAATCGCTGAGCAAGACTCTGCCGCGGCTCGATTCAAGGCAGGGGAACCGTTTACATCTGTTGTTGTCTGCTGTCCCAGCTTTTCCAATAACGTTGGATCGCTGCGTTTGTCGCTGTTCCGCTGGACGGACAATTACGAAAAAACGATTGCTGAAAAGCCGTTGCTTCGTAACACGTTTGTGGATTTTCGTGACAACGAACATCTGGAATTGAGAACCGCGTCTAAAACGCCGTTTTCAGCAGGAGAATATCTGCTTGTTGTCGATAACGGAACGGAAATGGTCGGAGTTTGGACGCAAGGCAATCCAGTCAACGCTGGAGCCGTTCAATGTTACTTCAATGGCAAGCCAATGGAGCAGAATATTCAAATTGCCTGGCTTACGCCCCGATTGTCGCCGTTTCCATTTCGCGGGTCGTGGGAAAAATATCGGCTTGCTTCCGCGCCGTATTCCTGTCCGCCGGAACCGAAGCTCAAAGCGGACGATCCGATTCTGAAATATGACGTCCACCCAGACTGTTACGCCGCGACAGACGATTTGGGAAGAACTCTGCCCGATCAGTCTGCCGTTGGACCCGTTCGACCGGGAAAACAGGTTGGAATATTTTACTGGACTTGGCATCAAGGCGGACATAGCGCCAACAGCCGCGTTTACAACAACACCCAAACGATTCGAAACAATCCGGGAATCGAAGACCGCCCCGACGATCCCGCGTGGGGCGAAATGTACCGTCCGCATCATTGGGACGAACCGCTGCTGGGCTATTATAAATCCACCGATAAATGGGTTCTGAGAAAACACGCTCAAATGCTTGCCAACGCTCAAATTGACGTTGCAATCTTCGACTGCACAAACGCAACGCTGACCTGGATGGAATCCACGTGGGCGTTGTTGGAAACGTGGTCTCAAGCTCGAAATGACGGCGTTAATACGCCAAAAATCGCGTTCATGCTTCCATTCTGGGATTGGAATTATAACGCCATTGATCTGCGCCAGCTGTATCGTGACATCTATCGCGATGGAAAATACCAGGAACTCTGGTTTTACTGGCAGGGGAAGCCGTTGATTTACGCTATTCCAGACGTAGTTGATCAAAAAATTGCTGAAACTTCTGGCGAGGAAAAGCAGGAATGGGAAACGATTCGGAGTTTTTTCGCCTTTCGTCCCGGACAGCCGGGCTATACGTGCGGACCGCTTCGCCCGGACAACTGGTCGTGGCTGGAAGTCTATCCTCAAAACGGATACGGAAAACGGGCAGACGGAACGTATGACATGATTTGCGTCGGCGTGGCGCAGAACCATTCCGAGAACAAGCGCGACGGCAGTTCCGGCTTGGCGGCAATGAACGACCGCGACGTTTTCGGTCGCGCCTGGCAAGTTGGCAAAGAAAAAGACCCGCGTCCGGACGCCTTCAAATACGGATTGAATTTCGCCCAGCAATGGGACAGAGCGTATCAGCTTGATCCCCAGTTCGTTTTTGTAACAGGCTGGAACGAATGGATTGCAGGTCGTTACCCGGTTTGGCAGGGCCAGGTTAGCGCCTTTCCCGACCAGTACGACCAGCGATTCAGCCGTGACACAGAACCGTGCGCCGGCGAACTTCGCGACAGCTATTACAATCAGTTGGTTGCCAAAGTCCGGCAATTCAAGGGAGTCCGTCCTGCCCCAACGTTCGGAAAGTCTGTTACAATCCCCTTTGATTCCAAGCCGGATGTTCCATCCGATCCATGGGAAGCTGTCATGCCGGTCTTTCGAGATTACCGCGGAGATATAATGTCTCGCGACGCTGAGGGGTATGCACAAATACGCTATACAGACAATTCCGGACGCAACGACATTGTCGTTTCAAAAATTGCCAGAGATGATAAATACGTTTATTTTATGGTCGAAACGGTTGACGCTTTAACGCCCGCTTCAGACCGCAATTGGATGCAGCTGTTTATTTCTGTTGAAAACGATTCCAACAAACCGTCCTGGCATGGATTTCAATATGTTGTCAACCGAACCTCGCCGGGAGAAAAAGCCGTTCTGGAACGTTCAATCGGCGGTTGGAACTGGGAACGAGGCGCCAACGTCGATTATCGCGTTACAGGAAACCGCTTGGAATTGAGAATCGAGCGTTCCGCGTTAGGGCTTAATCCTGACAAGCCGATTCAGCTGCAATTCAAATGGGTTGACAACGGATTCCGACCGAAGAATGGAGATGCGTTACAGCCAGACATTTTGGACTTTTACAAGTATGGCGACGCTGCCCCCGACGGACGCTTTTCGTTCCAGATTAGAGAATGAGGAATGAGGCTATTTTGGTAACAAAGATTTGGCGAGCCGGGATGCGTAAGCTCCCGGTAAACGTTCGCTTTTTATTCATAGGCGTCAACTTGTCAGAGGAATCAAAACATATCTTATGAAAATTTTGGACTAATTGGAGCGGTTCGTATTAATTCGGTTAATTCTTTAATAAAAAGTTCTGCACTTTCTTTATGAGAAAAATAAAAAGGCTTCGCTATTAATGAATTACTATGGATTTGTACTCCAGAATATTTCACAACAAAATATTGTGGGTTATCTTTGTATCTTCTATCTGGCGTGCCATCAACCCTTGTATGTTTCCAAAAAGTACCTACAATTTCAGCATCTTTTTTAGGGTATTTTTCCACCGTTTGACTGTCTTCATATCGGCAGATAGCAATTTTTTCATAACCAATTTCGAAAAAACGCTCATTCTCTTCAAGAAGAAGACCTTGAGGGAAAAAGTATAAAGTGCGGTTTTCTATTACAATTGTAGGAATTGAACGGTGTAGAAGATTATCAGGATCGATATTTTTGAAAAACACTTTATGAACTTTTGAACATTCGTCTGGAATATATGCCCCATAATTAACTGGTTTCATACACACAATTTCGTCTCCAACGCTTGTATTATGAAACAACGTTGTGAGTTTATCAAGAAAACCGATTTGTTGTTCTGTGAAATTTATTATCAATCCGTGAGATTTTAAGAGCTCATTGTATTTTTCATCAAGCTTTTTTTCTTGTTGATCTATAAGCCTAAATTTTGGTTTGAAATCTTTTTCAATTTTTCGAACTTTACTACCAGTTGCCTTATCTTCCATTATCCCACAAATAACCGCTAAAACGGGTATAACTGGACATGCATAATATGGATACCATGGGATAAAACAACATGCAACGATGAAAGGAATTGTTATAAACACCCACATTTCATTCCAAAATTTATCTTTTATCTTTTTAATCTCATTATTTTGATTCTTTTCATATTCAGAGCGCCGCTTTTGGGTAATTGATCTCTGATTACTATACTTTTCGTTTAAATCATCTACATATTGCTTATATTTAACAACCGCTTCCAAATAGCCAATACATGCATCTGATGTTAATTCTTCTAAATTAAAGTGGTTAGTATTATCATTGTTCATTTCTGTAATTGAATTTTTTGAGTGATTATCAAATTCTTCTGAATTATCATCTTGAATGTCAGAAGGATCATTTATTTTTTGATAGTAATATATTCCATGAGAACCTATTCGAACATATCGTCCACGAGGTCCGTTCCCTATACGAAACCCTTTTGTTCCAATAGAATACCCAATTCCCGATTTGGAAATATTGATTCGTATTGGACCGGCTTTATAAGATTTTCTAAAAAACCATCCCATAATAATCTATGTGATAAATGGCGATAACTCGAATTATAACAATACATTATATGTGATTTAAGAGAATTTTTCAAGGGAGTAGATTGAGAAAAACCAAAAATATTTAGAGATATTTCACATGACAGAGTTTTTATGTTTTTCTTTTGCGGACAGCATGTCTGCGAACCCACAGGTCGGAGTGACTTTCGCGTTCCAGAGATTATCGGAGGTTTCGGCATGTTCTGTTGTGGACTTCGTCCGCGCCCCGGAATCATTTTTAGATGCTGCGCTGCTCTTCAACCTCACAAAACACAACCGGGAATCGCCGCGGCGGCAGCGGTTCCCGGTCTTTATTTTTACCTATTGACAGGTTTTGTTATTTTCCCAAAGGGGATTCTACTCCCGGGGCGAGAACAAAGCTGAAGCTGTACTCTTTTCCAGTGTTGGTAAACTCGGCGTGAGTGCGGGCGCCCCAGGAGTCGTCGCCGCCAACGCCCTGCTGACGCAGGTCGATATTAACGAACGTTTCCGGTCGTCCCTTGTATCCGCCAGGCAGCTGATACGTGTGCTTGGCAGACTGCAGGTCGGCGGTTGAGTAATGCAGCGCGTTAAACTCAAATACCGGTTTGCCTTCCCAGCCGGACTGCGCGACAATATGCAGCGTTTTCTTGTCTGCTGCATTTGCAATCGCCGCAGCTACGACGTCAGTATGGTTTCCGACTTCTCCCGGCTCGGAATAGTCAAAGTAGTTGTCCGCAACCGTCTTTTTCCAGAGTCCGAATTTCATGCCGTTCTTTTTGTCGCAGTAGGACTCTTCCGGACCGCGACCGAACCATTCAAGCTGTTCAAATCCCGGCTGGAGAGCGAGTTCCATGCCGAAACGCGGCATTTCCGGAACGCCGTTGGAACCGGTCTTCTTATATTCCATTGAAACCCGCAGATTACCTTTTTCAACAACCGTATAGGTAACGTTCAGATTGGCCTGAATTTCCGGCAGGACGCCTTTAAACGTAACAGTCGCGTCGTTGACGTCGCAGGATTCAATCTTCCAGGAATTGGCAGCTCTCCTCCAGACGGCGCAGCGGTTGGGGTGCTGGTTTCCTCTGTCGTTATCCGTTGGAGCGCGCCAGAAGGTCGGCTTCATCTCTTGGGCGAGGAACTCTTTGCCTCTGTACAAAACAGACGTCAAAGCGCCGGTCGTTTTATCAAACGTATAAACAGCGTCTGGAGAGCAAAGCTGAACCTGATCGCCATTGACAACGGCGCTGGCGGAATCGTATGTCTTATATTCGAATTTTGGCAGAGGTTCAAGTTCAAACTGCTCGTAAGCAACGACAGTTCCTTTTTTCATCATGGGAACGTCGTTCTTAATTCGATATTCAACGTTGAGGAAATGATACGTTCCGGCAGGCAAATCAATTTCCACTTCCGCAGACTCAAACGGATTAACGTTTGGCAAAGCGGCTTGGGTCCATTTGCTGTCATTGACCTTCCAGAACATTTCCAAATTGGACAGGTCGATAAAGTCGTAACGGTTGAGAATTTCCAACGTAACCTTTTTGTCTGCTCGTTCTTTGAGCGTTGTTTTAACGGGCTGCTGGCAGTATTTAATATGAGCCATCGCCGGGTGCGGAACGCGATCAGAACGAATGACGCCGTTCATGCAGAAGTTGTCGTCAGAGGGCGTTCCCGCCGGACCGAAGTCGCCGCCGTAAGCCATGTACGTTTCATTTTCATTACTGGTTTCAACGGCGTAAGGCGCGGAGGCGTCAACTGCAACAACAATCTTTTCGCCAACGGTTACGCTGGCAGAGGCAATGTATCCGGGGAAGAGACGTCCGGCGTAATCGGAGTTTGAACCGAAGGTAATCGGAGCTTCGGTCGGGTTGACGCCGCCGTTGTATTCCTTTTCAGCCACGACTTTCCCGTCACAGATGAGCGTCATCTTCCGTCCATCGTAAATTCCCTTGACGGTATGCCAGGCGCCAACCCAGTTTTTCGGCAGCGGGGCGTCAATCTGAACCCACGCGCCGTTGAAAATAAAGAACTGGAGCGTCTTGGACTTGTTGTTATAATCCGTTGCCTGTTTGAGTCCAACCTGTCTGTCGCCTTTCATGACAATCGGACCGTGTTCGACAACGTCGGTCGGATAAACGGTCGCCTCGAAAACAACCGGAGCTTTAGCGCAATCCGGGGCGGTTGCAAGAGTTGTAATCGATCCGTTGAACGCGGCTTTGCCATCAACGGTTTTAAGTGGTTCGCCGTCGTTGCAGCGAAGAAGGCAATTCCCGGCATATTCGCCAGTTGTTACAACAACGTGCTTTTGAGGAACTTTCGTGCGAATGCCTTGATCGACCCAGTCCCAAATGTACCCGCCCTGGAAATGGGGGATTGCCGGGTCAAAGGCGGCGTCCCAGAATTTATCGAAGTTACCGGTCGAGTTGCCCATCGCGTGAGCGTACTCGCACATAATCATCGGTTTAGTTTGATTTCCCTTGCCGTAATCGACGCAATGCCACGGCTTGGAATACATTGGGCAGTAAATATCGGTTTCGGGCGTCCCGCAAGCGCGTTCATAATGAATCGGACGGCTCGGGTCGCGCTGACGAATCGCCTTGTAACAGGCGACAAAGTTGCAGCCGTGTCCGGCTTCGTTGCCCATTGACCAGACAATCACAGACGGGTGGTTCTTGTCGCGCTCCACCATGGAAATGTCGCGGTCAACGTGAGCGCCTTCCCACTTCGGGTCTTTCGCCAGCGAACGGTTGCCGTATCCCATGCCGTGGGATTCGATGTTGCCTTCGTCCGTCAGGAAAATGCCGAACTGATCGCACAAATCGTACCAGCGCGGGCAGTCCGGATAATGGCAGGTTCGAACCGCGTTGAAGTTATGCGTTTTCATCAATCGAATGTCTTCGATCATCGTATCGTCGCGAACGTAATGTCCGGTGTCCGGATCCATTTCGTGACGGTTGACGCCTTTGATGTGAACGACTTTGCCGTTGACCAGCAGCTGACCGTTTTTGATTTCAACCATTCGGAAACCGACTTTAATGCAGGTCGATTCCATAACGCGTCCGTTTTCGTCAGACTGAACAATCTGCAAGGCGCACAGATTCGGGGTTTCCGCCGTCCATTTGGGCGGGTTGGCAACCGGGAACGAGAGCGTCAATTTAGCGGAACCGTTAGCTGGAACGGTAACGTTTTCGCCCTTATTGCCCATCCGTTTGGCAGAATCGACGTTAGGAGAATTGTAGAGAATCGCCTGAACGTTGACGGTATGGGCTTCGGAGGTTTTATTCGTCAAATCAAATTCAACCGTCATGACGCCGTTTTCGTATTTCTCGTCCAGAGTCGGTTTGGCAAAGAAGTCGCGAATGAAAACCGGAGTTCTGGCAACCAGATAGACGTCGCGGAAAATGCCGGACAGACGCCAGAAGTCCTGACATTCCAGATAGCTGCCGTCTGAATAACGGTACGTTTCAACGGCAATTTCGTTTTCGCCCGGCTTGACGTACGGGGTGATATTGAATTCCGCCGTCGTGCGGCTGTCCTGAGTGTATCCGACCTTGTGTCCGTTAACCCAAATGTAGGCGGCAGAGCCGACGCCGTCAAAGCAGACGAAAATCTGGCTCTTGTTCCAGCTTTCCGGAATGGTGAACGTTCGTTTATATGACCCGATCGGGTTGAAGTTGCCGCGATCGGTAAACGTTGCCGCTTTTTTCTGGTCGCCTTCGATAACGCCCGCCTTGTACGATTCCGACTTTACGCCGCCGGGAACGTAAGGAGGATTTGCAGGAAACGGATAACTCGTATTGACGTAAATCGGGTAGTCAAATCCTTCCGTTTGAATATTGCCGGGAACGGGGATGTCTTTCCAGCCGGAGACGTCGTAATCAGTTTTATAGAAATCCATCGGACGGCTGCCGGGGTTGGGAGCGATATTGAATTTCCACGTTCCGTTGAGGCAAATGCGGCGCTCAGACGCCTTCTGGTCGAACGACGCTGCAGAATCGACAGACTGATACGGCGTAAACGTCGCGTGTGACGGCTCTTTGTTAATTCTGAAAACCGCCTGGTTTTCCCAGTCGGGAGCGGTTTGGGCGCATACTGTTAGCGGCGTAACAGCTATAGCCGATAAAATCGCTAACGATAAAATTGTTTTCATACTCATTTCCTTTCTTTGCTAAGAGGTGGGAAGCAGGGCAACGGCTTTTGCTACTAATTTCTACTGCCTATTGCCTACTGCCTACTGCCTAATTCGTCGTATCCAAATACGGGTCTTGACCCATTTGACGCTGCATCTTTTTGCGCTGCTTTTCAAAGTACATCAGAGCTTTACGCTGTTTGTAATGCTTGCGTTCCACTTTCTTTTGCGCTTTGATAAACAGGTATTCGTACTTGTCAAACCGGGTTGCTTTGCTTTCTCGAATCTTCTGCTCGTCGTGCGCCTGAGCAGCCAGTTTTTGAACGGCGTCGGGCGGAACGTCGGGCGAGATTTCAGACGTGTGTTCAGCCGTGAGCTTTTGCGCTTCCTGGAACTCGTCTTCCAGAGTTTCCAGCGCAATGCCCTTCGCGGCGATGCGTTTGGCTCTTTTCTTTCCTAACCCGTTTAGAAGAAGTTCGTCGTCCAGAGCGAGGTACTGCCGATACGCGCCGGGGTCTCCCTGACGTCCGCAGCGTCCGATGAGCTGGCGGTCGATTCGGGCGGAATCGTGCATTTCCGTACAAATGACGTACAGTCCGCCGAGTTCTTCGACGCCTTCACCCAACCGGATGTCGGTTCCTCGACCTGCCATGTTGGTAGAAACGGTAACTTTTCCTTTCTGCCCTGCTTGAGCGACGATTTCCGCTTCCTCCGCAATCTGGTTGGCGTTGAGTACCTGATGTTCAATTCCTCGCGCCGTTAATCGGTGTGACAAAGCCTCCGACTTGTCGATAGAACGCGTACCGACCAGAATCGGGCGACCGGTTGCGTGAACCTGAGCGATTTCTTCGGCAATGGCGTCCCACTTGGCGGACTCGTAACCGTAAATCCTTGTTGGCAGTTTGACTCGCTGCGGCGGTTTGTTGGTTGGAACCGCCATAAAGTTACAGCGGTAGATTCGCTTTAACTCTCGGGCGCTCGACGCCGCAGTACCGGTCATGCCTGCCAGATGTTCGTAACGCAGGAAGAAGTCCTGAACGGTGATTCGCGCCGCCTGTCCGGTATCGACGGTAATCTCCACGCCCTCTTTGGCTTCGACCGCCTGATGAACGCCCTCGCGCCATTTTCGTCCTTCCGACAGACGCCCGGTGAATTCGTCTACGATGACAATTTCTTCACCTTTTTTGCCGTTGCGGACGACGTACTGACGGTCTCGAATAAATTCTTTCTGAACTTTAATCGCCATCTCGATTTTGGTATAGATGTCGAACATGCCGACCGTGTCCAGTTCCGGCGGTTTGGGCAGCATTCTCGCCTTGCGCCGCCCCTCGCGAGTTAAATCCAGTTCTTTGGTTTCCTGCTTGTATTCATAATCAACGTCTTCTTCAAACTGGAGCGCGTTTTGAGCGCACCATTTATACGTTGCGACAGCAATCTTTTCCGCTTCGCCCGGCATGGCGGAGATAATCAGAGGGGTTCGGGCTTCGTCGATGAGAATACTGTCCGCCTCGTCGACCAGACAGAAAAAGGCGTCGCGCTGAACGGGCTGTTCGTTGCTCTGACCGGGACCGCCGAGCATTGCGCCGATGAGATCCATTTCGCCTTCGCTGATACGTCGCTTGAGCAGACGGTCTCGAAGGAAATCGAACCCGAACTCTTTCGCCGTCCCGTAGGTGATGTCTTTGGCGTACGCCGCGCGGCGCTCGTTGGTTTGCTGCTGCGTTTGAATTACGCCGACTTTCATACCCAGCAGCTCGTAAATCGGCTCCATCAAATCGGCGTCTCGCTTAGCAAGATAATCGTTGACCGTCGCCAGCTGAACGCCTTTGCCCGCCAGGGCGTAAAGATACAGCGGAGCCGTTGCGGTAAGCGTTTTCCCTTCGCCGGTCTGCATTTCGACAATCGTTCTGTTAGCAATGCAGATTCCACCGAGCATCTGGACGTCGTAATGGCGCATGCCCTTCTTTCGCCGCCCAGCTTCTCGAACCAGAGCGAACGCCTCGACAAGCAAATCTTTGAGCGGCTCCCCGCTTCGGGCGCGATACCGCAGCGACAGACTTGCTTTTCGCATGTTGCCGTCTGAAAGCAGTTTTAAATCATCTTCCAGCGCATTGATTTTTGGCAGCAGCGTCGCCCACTGTGCCAACTTTCCTGATGCGCCTAATTTAAACGTTCGACAGATTGACCCCCAAAGGCCTGTAGGTATTCCTTGCATTATACCTATATTATATTAGAAATCGGATTTAAGTAAAGACCTCTTTTGGGGTGAAGGATTAGGGATAAAGACTGCTATTGCATCCCAAAATGAACGCATTCAGCCATTTTTCTGCGCTGCTTCCCCCTTGACGCAGCAAAAGGAAAATAATATATTAAAAAATAAATTTTTTCTTTCCCTTTTTCCAAATTATCCCTTGTAAATCAACCCTCGTCCGGGAGACATCGGAATGACAATTGAAGAAGTTATTGGCGCCGAATCAAAAAATATGGAGTTCAAAGAAATATTGCCTAAGAACTCCGAAAAGTATGTGAAAACAATCATTTCCTTTGCAAACACACAGGGCGGAAAAATGATTATAGGGATTGCTGATGATACGCGACAGATTGTTGGCATAGATAAGTCAACCTTATTTCAGCAGATGGATCAGATTTCCAATGCGGTTGCTGATTCATGCCAGCCGCAGATTGTACCGGATATTGAACCTTATACAATTGACGGAAAAACAGTCATCATTATAACAGTATCTCCGTTGCCCCATCGACCCTATTATCTCAAGTCAAAAGGAAAAGAAAAGGGAACTTATATTCGCGTTGCAGGTACGACCCGATGCGCTTCTCCAGAAAAAATCAAGGAATTGGAAATGGAAGGCAGCAGGATATCTTGGGATGAATTGTCTTGCGTCGATTATCCCGTTACAGAGAAAGCGGTCAAGAAACTCTGTCAGGACATAAATCGCTATCGCAAAGAAATGCAGGATGGCAGGCAAGGCGCTGGAAAGCTGCCGTCTGTTACGAGGGTCAATCTGGAAAACTGGAATATTCTGAAGAAAACAGACGAAGGTTATATTGCTTCCAACGCTTTTGCACTATTGACCAGCTCGCATTTCCGTTTCGCCAGAACGCAGTGTGCTGTATTTGCCGGAACCGACCGTGGCGAATTCATCGACAAGCAGGAGTATTCCGGACCAATTTATGAACAGATTCAGTCGGCGTTCGCCTTTGTGCTGCGGAATATTCGACACAGCGCTAAGGTGAAAGGATTGATTCGGCGTGAAAGTTATGAGCTTCCGCCGGACGCTATTCGTGAAATGATTATTAACGCTCACTGTCATCGCAACTATCAGGATGACGCCTGCGTCCAAGTTGCGTTGTATGATGACCGTCTGGAAGTAACTTCTCCTGGCGGTCTTTATGGTGGACTTACATTAGACGATGCGCTCATTGGACGATCCAAACAGCGAAATCGGGCGATTGCTGAAGTATTCAACCAAATGGGGCTAATTGAAGCATGGGGCAATGGTCTGAGAAGCATTCGTAACGAAGCAAAATCATACCAATTACCAAAACCGGAGTTTGTCGAAAAACCAGAAACTTTCCGGGTAAACCTTTTCCGCAAAAGGTTAGAAACTAACACAGAAACTAACACAGAAACTAACACTAACACAATAAACAGTGCAACTAACTCTACAGAAAGAGTCCTTCAACTGATTAAGGCAAAACCAACTACAACTCTTGAAGAAATGATGAAAGAAACCAATCTTTCGCAGAGTGGCGTACGATATATACTGGACAAATTGAGAAAAAACAATATTGTTCAGCGTGAGGGCGCGCAGAAGAACGGACGATGGGTTATTTTAACTAAAAAGTCAAACGATGAAATTGAGGGACGATAGATTTGAGAAGTGTGCATGTCAAAACGACGTAGTCGAAAACCTTTCTCTGGTGTAGCTCGTCCTCGGGCAACGATTTGACGGTTTTTCTCAAGTCTTTCTTTTGCGGATGTCGTCCGCGATCCGGTGTGGTTTTCGGCTTCGTCGCGGTGTGTGCGCAGGGCGCAAGTGAACCGAACTAAACCATTTCTTTTTGTTGCAACCAGCATTTGAGCGCGCCCCCAACTGAAAAGTAATGTTTATGGGGGTCTGTTCAAAATTTCTATTTATATATAATATAAGTTGCGAGAGACGAGTTGCTGGCGCTTGCGTTCCCCCTTCACGCTGCATCTTGGCTCCTTGCTATTCCCTGATCCCTACTCACTATTTCCTAAAACATACCCATGTCCGAAGAAAACCTGAACGAAGCGAAAGAAACGAAAGACTTTATTCGTAAAATTGTCGAAGACGATTTGGCGTCCGGCAAGCATAAACAGACGATTACCCGATTTCCGCCGGAACCGAACGGCTACTTGCACCTGGGGCACGCCAAGTCCATTTGCCTCAATTTTGGAATCAAGCAGGAGTACGGCGGACGCTGCAATCTCCGTTTTGACGATACCAACCCAACCAAAGAGGACGTCGAGTACGTCGATTCCATCATGGACGACATTCATTGGCTCGGCTTCGACTGGGACGAACTGCATTACGCGTCCGACTACTTTGATCAGCTCTACGAATGGGCGGAAAAACTCATTCTGGACGGCAAAGCCTACGTTGACGAGCTGACGCCGGAACAGATGAAAGAGTATCGCGGCACGCTGACCGAGCCGGGCAAGCCCAGCCCATATCGCGATCGTCCGATTGAAGAGAACCTCGATCTGTTTCGACGCATGAAAGCCGGCGAGTTCGAAAACGGCCGCTATACCCTCCGGGCGAAAATTGATCTCAATTCGCCCAATATCAACATGCGCGACCCGATCATGTACCGCATTATTCATCAGTCGCACCATCGCACAGGCGACAAGTGGTGCATCTACCCGATGTACGACTTCACCCACGGGCAGAGCGATTCCATCGAAGGGATTACGCATTCGCTGTGCACGCTGGAGTTTGAAAACCATCGTCCCCTGTACGACTGGTACTGCGAAAACCTGGGAATTTATCATCCTCGCCAAATTGAATTCGCCCGCCTTAACCTGACCAACACCGTGATGAGCAAACGAAAGCTGTTACAGCTGGTTCAGGAAGGGCTGGTTTCCGGCTGGGACGAAAGTCGGATCGTA
>JAZQDP010000255.1:0-5851 GCA_045546875.1 Thermoguttaceae bacterium
AGGTGAAAGACCGTGTCGTCCCTAAACTCAAATAACGAATTTGAAGAACTGGATGATCCTTTTGGAGCCTCTGGTATTCCATCAGAAGATTTTCAAATGGATTCGCCATTTGGAGACCAAGTTGAAGATCAACAGGCGCTTGCCGACGATCAGCAACCGGGTCTTGAAGGCGAGGCTCTCAACGAATCTGAGGGTCAGGTTGAAAATCTGGAAGGTTTAGACGTTCCAGATGAACAGCCAGCTCCGCTCGATACGGAATCGCCAGTTCAGTATAAAAAAGTGCATTGCTGGGATATGTACAGCTGGTTGTTGTTTATATCGTGGCTTGCATTGTTAGCTGGAATTTTATTCCTTTGGTTGGAATGTCCGCCAACCGAATACGGAACTCCTCCATATAAAGAATCCAGCGTTCCAGTAAAAACGGCTACTCCATAGTTATTAACAATACTCCACTTGCAAAGCGATCTGACTATGTGCGATTTTTTTCGTCAGATCGCAAGAGTTCAGACCAGCGACGCTAATAGTGCGCGAAACCTTGCACGTTAGCTAGCTGGTCGTTTTTTATCCTTTTCACGTGCCATGCCTCAAATGACTCAACGATTTGTTGACGCTATTCAATTAGCTCATACTCTGCACGCTACACAAACGCGAAAATCTCCTTTTCACATACCATATATTGGTCATTTGCTGCGCGTATCTGGTCTTACAATAGAATATCAAGCAGACGAAGATACCGCAATTGCTGCATTGCTTCATGATTCTGTTGAAGATCAGGGCGGTTTGGAAACTGCTGATTTGATTCGACAAAAGTTTGGCGACCGGGTAGCCAATTTCGTTTTAGACTGTTCCGATTCTGCGCTCCAGAAAGGACATAAAAAAGCTCCATGGAAAGAACGAAAAGAAGCCTATATTAACCATCTTAAAGAGGCTCCGCAAGAAAGTCGTCTTATTTCAGCTTGTGATAAATTAGACAATCTTCGCTGCTCTATTTCTTCTTACCGAATTCAGGGGGAAGAGTTTTGGTCTAATTTTAATAGTTCTCAAGACGATTATTTATGGTATTATCTGACAATTATTGACGTTTTAGAAGAAGTTGGTTCGTGCCCAGCCATTGACGACCTGAAAGACGCTTACTCGCAATTTGTTCAGTTGATCCGTCCGTTTGGCGATTGGGGTAATTTAGATTGAGTTGGTTAATATTTGCGCGGTTTATCTGTTTATAATTTTATTCTAATCTGTCGATAAATATAAATGACGTAATATGATTATGTTATTTTATTAAAACAGGTGATAGTTATGAACGACAGATTGGTCGATCTGGAAAAAGAAAACGAACAACTTAAACAGCAGCTAAAAAACAACGAAGGACTTATTGCTTTGGGCGAACTTGCTGGCACTACGACCCATGAGTTCAACAATATTATCATGACAATAATGAATTACGCCAAAATGGGCTTGCGTTACAATGATGACGCAATGCGTCAGAAGGCGTTTAATATCATTTTGGATGCCAGTACAAAAGCGGCGAAAATTACTCAGTGCATTTTAGGACAGGCGCGAAATCGTTCTCAGGATTTGGGACCGACTGATCTTGCGTCTTTGACTGACGACGCTATGCTTCTTTTGGAGCGAGAGCTTAACAAGTACAAAATTCAGTTCGAAAAGGATTACGAACCCAACGTCCCCAAAATCATGGCGCGGGGAAACCAAATTCAGCAAGTCATTTTCAATCTTGTAATTAACGCTCGTCAGGCGATGCCGGACGGCGGACGTCTTCAAATCAGAATCGGCTACGACGAAAAAGACAATCAGGTTGTTTGGCAGGTTCGCGATTGGGGAACTGGCATTCCAGACGACGTTTTACCGCATATTTTCGAGCCGTTCTTTACGACCAAAAAAGGTCCGGACTCTTCTGGAAAAGGCGGCACCGGCGTTGGCTTGGCGTCTTGTAAAGATATTGTCCAGAAGCACGGCGGCAAAATCCGCGTCGATTCCGCCGTCGGAAAGGGAACCGCGTTTACCCTCCGATTCCCAGCGGTGAAAGAATAAATCTTTGCCTTTTTGTTAACTGCCAACGTTTAGCAGTTTTTTCCGTTCGCGGATTTTGGCGAGCCGGGGCGCTTAGCCGTCGACAAAAACGTCGAAGTTTTCATTGTAAAATGTATATCCGCTTCTACTATGAAGCGTACGAGTCTCGGGTAATTTTAATAATAAGTTTGTACTTGATAATATGGCCACAATACGCAGTTTATATAGAGAATATATTCATAAAAATATTAATATAAATTTAGATACGCAAAATACTTCAACCCCATTGACAAATTTGAGTTATTGATTATTAATAATAATGTATATTATTATTATGGTCAATAATTGTTAACCATTAAACCCATACAATAAAATGACTAATTTACCAACACTCCTTACCATTCTTTCCAAATCAACGCTTGGTTCAATTCTTTTTCTTGCACTGACGCTTTTCGGTCTGTCTGTCAGCGCACAAGACCCGGTACAATATCCGGTTGTTCGCGAGAACGGCGGTGAAATTACCGCGGTGGGAACTGACATCGGCGCTGTTCAAAATTACACCGGAGCCGCAGACGGCGACGTTATAAAAGTTCGCAATGGAGCTACTTTTAATACCTCGGTTGCCTATCCTGTTGATGATTTCACCGTTGAGTCTGCTAGTGAGGAAATCGTTAACATTTCAGTACAAGCTGGGTACGGTTATGCTAATAACGCTACTTTTAAAAACATTAACTTTACAAGCGCAGATAATTATTCCGGTAGTTTCATGAGTTCTTTATCTAACATTACATTTATTGGTAATGTTTCTTTCTCTGCGTTTGACAACTCCGAAAATAATAGTAGTCATGTATTTATTGGTAATGAATCAACCCTTACTTTTTCTGGCAATAGCTCAACGACAAGAGGTGGGGCTATTGGTCAGTTATATGAGTTGCGCGGCTCTAATAACACTCTAGTTTTTTCCAACAATTCTTCAAAAGATTGTGGTGGGGCAATTGGCAGTTTAAGTAGTTTTGAAATTAATAACAACACCATGATATTCAATAATAATCACGCAGACTGTGATGGTGGAGCAATTGGTTCTATGTGGATATTTGATGGCAATAATAACGTCCTAACATTTTCAGGCAACACTTCAGGAGGCAATGGCGGCGCTATTTACGAGACATTCCGCATACAATGGAGTGGTAAAAATACATTCAAGTTTACTGGCAATACCGCGGCGGGAAGAGGAAATGATATCTATTTAGAGAATAATGTTGATCTTTTGGAATTCAACGACGGCACGTATTATTTTGACGGAGGCATTTGGCATACAGGAGGCTATACAGAAATTAAGAACGGCGCTGAGGTTACGATTGCCGGTCGTAATGACAATTCGGTAAATGAATATGAACTGCAAGTTACTACTCTTGAGGCGAAACTGACGGCAGAGTTAGATGATATTGAGAGCCTTCACGGCTGGTTTACCGTAGGCGAGAACGGGTTGCTGACGCTCAATAAAGGCGCAAAAGCCGCAACGGTTGTTTCTACGGATAATAACGCTAATTTTGAATTGCTTTATGAAGCAAGAGGGAATGTAACAGAAGAAAGTTTAGTTGTTTCTTCTGGACGCATTGATATCAAAGGCTGTATGGATTCAACAATTGAACTCAAACACGGTCAATATCAATCCAATCAGACTTTTTTCTCGCCTGGCAATTCTGCTGGAAGGCTTGAAACAACAGGCGATTTTAAAGCTGTTGATGCGACTCTTATCTTTGAAAAGGAAGGCGCAGTTTATGATCAGCTCATTGCCCATGACGTCATAGTTGATCCCGGCGTTAAGATTGAACTTGTCGATTTTACCTATGCGCCAGGCACGATTTACGACATTATTATTGCCAACGGAACGTTAAGCATTACTGATGAACAGACATGGATGGATATGATTCTTGACGGTCTTCCTGAGGATGTAGAGTTAATGATTTATAATGGCAATACGGTTCGACTGTTTGTTCCCGCGGAGCCTGTCCCAGAACCGTCGACATGGGCGCTGCTGATTCTCGGCGCCGCCAGTCTGATGTACTGGAGAAAAAGACAGTAACTCGTAATTCTGAATTAACGCAAAGTGATAGACTAGCCGGGTACGCAAGTCCCGGCTATGGCGACGCGAAACGCTACGAATCGAATCGTGAAAGATTAAGATGGAAGCGACCAAATGGAGCGTAGTTACGCAGTTAGCCAAAGGCGAACCAGCAAGCAGCGCCTCTTCTCTGGTTCGACATTCCGGCGAATGCGTAATTCCGTTTGCTAACGCTCACTGTATTACCGCCTTTCATTTTTTCGGCGCTCCGCAATTTTGAATGCATTCTAACTCCCCCCTTCCTTATTGACAAAACATTTCCAAACTGTAAAATATACATAAGTTTAGCATTAGCGACGTTTGCTGATGATGTATATAGTTACACTCTCGGAAATCCCGGTTTATCCATGAAAATCCCGCTGCTTGTTCAGGTTATTATCGCCGTATTTTTTGGCATTTTGATGGGGAATTATTTGCCCATCCCTGTTGTCCGCGTCTTCATGACGTTCAACGGCGTCTTTTCAGAATACCTTGGATTTACGATTCCTTTGATTATTCTGTCTCTGGTTGCAGCTGGAATTGCCGGTTTGGGCGCCAGGTCCGGGTGGCTGCTGTTGACGACTGTTGCGATTGCGTACGGGTCGACGCTGTTTTCCGGTTTTATGACGTATTTTTCTTGCGCCTTTTCGTTTCCAAAACTGTTGGCGGGCGTAACTGTCGGCGCTCAGGATCAGGCAGAAAACATTGACAAACTGGCTCCCTTTTTTGATGTCAATATTGAACCCATCATGGGCGTTATGACTGCTTTAGTTATGGCGTTTGTGCTTGGAATGGGAACTGCCGTTTGCAAAGCGGATACGATGAAAAAGTTCATCGAAGACCTTCAAAAAATTATCGAAACCGTCATTCAGTATACGATAATTCCGCTTTTACCGTTGTTTATATTTGGTATTTTCTTGTTAATAGCAGCGGCTGGCAAGACGAGCGCAATCGTTCCCGTCTTTGGGAAAGTTATTGTCGTTGTGATTATCCTTCATGTTGCGCTGTTGTTGATTCAATACAGCCTTGCCGGCGCCGTTGCTCACCGCAATCCGTTTAAATTGTTGTGGAATATGCTTCCTGCTTACGCGACTGCGTTGGGAACGTCTTCATCGGCGGCAACGATTCCCGTTACGCTTCGTCAAACGCTCAAAAACGGCGTTGAACCCTCAATTGCGAATTTCTGCGTTCCTCTATGCGCGACGATTCACTTGGCAGGCAGCGCTCTCAAAATCACAGCATTTGCAATGGCGGTAGTATTGCTTTCAGGGCGGGCGTTGACTCTGACCGACTTCGCGCCGTTTATTTCCCTGTTGGGTGTAACAATGATTGCGGCGCCCGGCGTTCCAGGCGGCGCGATTATGGCGGCGACGGCTCTTCTCCAGTCCATTCTTGGATTTAACGATGAAAACGTGGCGCTGATGATAACCTTATATATCGCCACCGACAGCTTCGGAACCGCCTGCAACGTCTGCGGAGACGGCGCCATTGCCGTTGTCGTCAACCGCATTTCCGGCAAGAGTTCAGATGACGGCACCGATTCCAATTCAGGAAGCGATTCCGGCGAGCTGACTCAGGAAACGCCATAGAACGTCTGTACACTTCAAATCATTCTAAAAAAGGACAACTCAAAATGTTAAAAACATTATCTAATAATATTTTTGTTTAATATATTGTAATGTTAATATTTCTAGTATTTTTTTAAAAGTTTTTTAAAAA
>JAZQDP010000256.1:0-8306 GCA_045546875.1 Thermoguttaceae bacterium
GTCAGCGTAAAGACCAGAATTCGCAAGTGTGGTTTAAGAAAATTTCTCAGCAGAGAAATCATGATGTTGGCGCAGACGAGAACAAACGTCGTTGCCGCCGCCATGGTAATCGCCCCCTGTAAATTGGTCGTAACCGCCAACGTCGGGCACATGCCCAAAACCTGACGATAAGTGGGGTTTTCCGGGATAATTCCGCGCCAGAATCGTTCCAGCGCCGTTGGTTGATCGTTCATGGTATTATATCAGGAATTAATATCTGGATTAATATGTTAATGCTTATTTGAGTTCTTCTCGCCACGTTTTGAGCGTGGAATTGACGATGTCGCAAACGGACTGCGAGGAAATCGTCGCTCCGGTCAGAGCGCGGATTTCGTTTCTTTCCGGGGAACCGTCGCGTCCTTTGACGACGATAATCTCTTTATCTGCGGCAGTTCCAATAAACTGTTTTCGGAAATAATCTTCCTTGATGAAGTTGCCCAAACCAGGCGTTTCTTTTTGGTTGAGCACGACAAGCCCTGTTAATTTTTGAGTGGACGCGTCCAAACCGACGAGCAAATCGACGGCGTCTGCGAACCCCTGTCCGCTAGCGGGCAAGACCCAGCCGGTAGGTTGTTTTTGACTGTCAAAACATTGATACGCGACAACCTTTTTACCGTCTTTTTCCAATATCTTTTCAACAACGTTGTCCTTGTCCGTGTTGGGAACCAGATTTGGAATTTGGCTGTACGTTGCTTCGCGTTTGTTTTGTTCGATAATGGGACCCCAATTGAGCTGAACCAAAATCAGCGCTGCGCTGTAGAGGATTGCCATAAGCAAAATCAACCACGCTTGCACAAGGTAATTATCAGCCAAGGTCTTCTTTTTGGGTGTTTGTTCTTCTGACATGGTATTGTAAATCAAAAATATTTGTTACTTGTTATTTTGCGACTTTTACCGCTCCGACTGGTTTTGGAATTGTCATTCTGTTGATCATCGGAACCATAGCGTTCATGAGCAAAATGGCAAACATGACGCCTTCCGGATAGGAACTGCAGCACCGCAGCAAAACGGTAAAGAACCCGAATCCGATGCCGAAAATAATTCTGCCTTTAGTTGTAATGGGGTTTGTAACAGGGTCGGAGGCGATGAAAAACGCCGCTAAAAAGATGGCTCCGTTGATGACGTGAGCAACGCCAAACTGAAACGCGTTAGGCCCCATGTTAAACAGAGCGGCAAAGACAAACGTTGAAGCCAAAACCGAAACAGGAACGTCCCACGTTACGGTTTTACGAATGAGCAGATAAATGCCGCCGATAAACAGGGCGATAATCGACGCTTCGCCCAACGACCCATTTTGATGACCGATCAGAGCGGTCTGACTAATCAGTTGAGTAAAATACTCGGTATTCCCGGTTTTAAGCAGGGTCATTGGGGTTGCCTGAGTAAGAATCTCGGCAAATCCTTTATCCAGCCCTCCAACATGGGCTTCTGAGGGTAACAGGTATGCGCTTGCCGCCATTACGGATGAAAAGCCGAGCATGACAAACGCTCGACCGACCATGGCGGGGTTGAAGATGTTGCATCCCAGCCCGCCGAAAACGATTTTCCCCAATCCGATTGCGACAACTGAGCCAATTACGCTGACGTACCACGGCGCGCTCCACGGTAGCGACAGCGCCAAAATTAACGCTGTTACAATCGCGGAACAGTCCTCCAAATGCGGACGACGCCCGCGCATGGATTCAAATACGGCTTCGGATACAAGGCAGGAAATCAGGCAAAGCCCGATTTGAAAAACTGCATGCAAACCAAAGACGTAAAATGACATCCCGATAGCGGGAACCAACGCGATAATAACGTCGAGCATAATCCACCGCGTCGAAAGCTTCGAGTTCGACAGGTGAGGCGACGACGTTACGTATAAATCCAATTGTGTGTTTGACATGGGTATAAATAATTAGTAATGAGTAATCAGGAGTATAAAGCAAACGCATGACAATCTAAAAACTACTGTCTGCTGCCTCTTGCCGACTGCCTAATCTTATTTCTTGCTGAGTTTTTGTACTTGAATTTTTCCGGTGCGGATAAGCTGAACCAGCGGGAGACTGGCGGGACAGGTGAACGCGCAGGAGCCGCATTCGATACAGGCGGTAACGTGGTACGCCTGGAGGACGTCTGTATTTTGGAATCGGGACGCCAGCGCCAGTTTGGTCGGGATGAGGTTCATCGGGCAGACGCCGACGCAGCGACCGCAGCGGACGCAATTTGTCTCAACCGATTTTTTGACTTCCCGATTGGTCAGAATCGTGATTCCGCTGGTTCCCTTTGTAACGGGAATGTCAGTTGACCCGACGGCAAACCCCATCATCGGACCGCCCATGAGGATTCGATTGGCGTCTGGTTTTAAGCCGCCGCAGAATTCGATAAGTTCTGAAATCGGCGTTCCAATCGGAACAAACAGGTTTTTCGGGTTGACGATTCCCCCGCCGGTAACGGAAACAATGCGGTGCGTGAGCGCTTTTCCTCGCAGAACCCGCCCGGCAACCGCGGCGGCAGTCGAGACGTTTTCAACCAGCGCGCCAACGTCCATCGGCAAACCGGGGAACGGAACTTTTCTGCCCAAAGCGGCGCGAATAAGCTGTTTTTCGCCCCCTTGCGGGTACTTGGTTTTCATGACTCGAACGGAAATGTTAATTCCGAACGGGTTTGATATTTTGGGAATCGTATCGGAAATAGTTTGAATCGCTTCCGGCTTATTGTTTTCGATACAGATATATACGGTTTTCGCTCCAACGGCAGCGGCTGTGAGAAGCGCACCAACGACGATTGGCTGAGGGTATTCGACCATCAAACGATAATCTGCGGTCAAATACGGTTCACATTCGCAGCCGTTAATCAGAACCGTGTCGATGGGCTTTTTCTCATTTTTGGCGATTTTGACGTGGGTCGGGAACGCGGCGCCGCCCATGCCGACCAAGCCTCCGGATTTAACGGCGTTGAAAATCGATCCGGCGTCAAAATTAGCGGGAATTTCCCACTCGCCGCCGTACATAAGCTCAAGGAGGATTTCTCCAGCGGGCCCGGATGCGGTATCTACATCGAGAACGACAACCGGAACGCGGCGACCGTTTGGCAGCGTCTTTTTAGCGGGACGAGCAATCGTTCCGGCAAACGGAGCGTGAATAGGCGCAGAAACAAACGCGTCAGCCGAAGCAACGACAGAGTCCGCTTCGACTACGTCTTTAGCGTTGACAACAGGGGCGCACGGCGCGCCAATATGTTGCTGAACGGGCAAAAACAGCTTTTTAGGCGTTGGTAAAATTTCAATCGCGCTATTTTCGGAGAAGTTTTTACCCTCTGGTGGGTGAATGCCGCGTGGAAACGTATAAGTTGTAGTACCCATAACAATTACTGACGTTCAAAAATATAAAAACTGCCGTTGATAATTCTATTTTTGTAAATATTTTAATGCTATATTGAGAACTTATCTAATGTATTCCTTTATTCTCAACTAACTTATTATCCTAATTTTAATATTCTAACATTCAAAATGTTTTTTTGCAAGAGCAGTTTAGAAAAATTCAAAAAAATATTGTCTCCGGGTTTGCCGAAAATCGGGTTATATGGTATATTATATAATATAGGGGAGTAAAACAGTTGCTATAAAAGTACAAGTTGCAATTTTAAGAATATAATCCAATGTCCCAGCAAACGCCACAAGAAATAATCGACGACGCGACAGTTCAGACGATCAACCACCTCAAATACGCCCAATTGTTTAATTCGGCTTTGACGCTGTTGATTTTCTGCGTTGTATATATTATTGCCTTTGCGGCGCTTGACGCTTGGGTATTGCCCAAGGGAAATCAAACGTTATTCCGCGTTTTGGGCTTTTGTCTCTTTATTGGCGGGATAGTATGGCAGCTTTGGCGAATCGTTCGTTTTTGGCTGGCGTTTCGAGTCAATCCGCTGTACGTTGCCAAGACGATTGAAGATTTATCGCCGGGCATGAAAAACGCTCTGATTAACTTAACCTGCTTTAAGATGTCAGACGTTCCTCCGCCGGAAGCGGCTATAAAATTGGTTGAATTTCAAGCCGCCAGAACGATTCTCCGTTCAGATTTGGAATCTTCCTCTGACAGTTCCCGGCTATTTTGGCGCTGTATACTTCTAACGAGCGTTATCGCTCTGTTGGGGTTGTATATCGTCTTGTCGCCGAAAAGTTTTTGGCAATCTTCCAGCCGGCTATTTATGCCCACGGCGCCGATTGAGTCTCCAACGCGAGTTCGAATTCAGAGCGTTGAACCCGGCGACGCTCAGATTTTAGTGGGCAGAAAGCTCCTTGTTTCCGCCAAAATTAAAGGCGTGAGAAAATCCGACGTTGTCGAGGCGATTTACAACACTCAAAGCGGAGCAAAGACGAATTGCCGCGTTACGCTGTCAATTAAACCTGGGGAATACGCTTATACGGCGTCTCTTCCGGAGGGTGAAAGCGGGGCGCAGGAAGACTTTACTTATCAGATTGCGGTTGGCGACGCGGTTTCTCAGACGTATAAAGTTACCGTCTTGCCGGAACCGACCATTTCGGTAGAATCGGTTACATATCAATACCCGGCTTATACCGGATTAGAGCCGCGCGTCGAAACGACGACCGCGGAAATTCAGGCTCTGGAAGGAACAGAGGCGACAATTGTTCTCAAGGCAAACCGGGCGATCAAACAGGCGACTTGTAAAACCGAACCGGGAGCCAAAATGTGTAAAGTGGAATGTAACGGCGATACGGCGTCGGCAAAGATTAAATTGCTCTGGAATGAAAAAACGGACAGTCCAGAACAGGAATCGTGGGCTGTCAGTTATACAGACGAACTCGGTTACGAAAACCAGCCGATTTCGTATCCGGTTGTTGTAATCAAAGATAAATCGCCCATTATTCTAAAAACGGTTGATCAAACCCTTTCGATTGCTCCGGGAACAAAGAAGAAACTCCCGATTCGCGTTCAGGACCCGGACTTTGGCGTCGGGAGCGTGAAGCTGGAATTCCAAAAATGTATTATTGCCAACGGAGAAACTCGCTGGTCGAAGAAAATTGTCGTGCCGATATTTGACTCGACACCGGGCGCCGCAGCTCGCAAGGTCGTTACAGGCGCCTTTACCGTCGATTGCAAAAAATGGAAATTAAATCAGGGCGATACGCTCATTTGGCGAATTATTGCTCAAGACAACAAAGAGCCGTCTCCCAACGTTACCCGGTCAGAGGACTACTGCATTAAAATCCAGCTTCCAGATAACGCCTTACCAGAGGAACAGCAGCAAGAGCAAGAAAACGGGCAGCAAGATCAACCGACTCAAAATCCGGAAGATGAGCCGCAAGACGGCGGAGATCAACAGGATGGAGCGGGTCAGCAAGACGGAGCGGGTCAACAAGATGGAGCCGGTCAACAAGATGGAGCGGGTCAGCAAGATGGCGCCGGTCAGCAAGACGGAGCCGGTCAGCAAGATGGAGCGGGTCAGCAAGATGGAGCGGGTCAGCAAGATGGAGCGGGTCAGCAAGACGGAGCCGGTCAGCAAGATGGAGCGGGTCAGCAAGACGGAGCGGGTCAGCAAGATGGAACCGGTCAGCAGGACGGAACCGGTCAGCAAGATGGAGCGGGTCAGCAAGACGGAGCCGGTCAACAAGATGGAGCGGGTCAGCAAGACGGAACCGGTCAGCAAGATGGAGCCGGTCAAGATGGCGAGGGCGCTATCGATCCCAATTCCAATCCGGGCGACGCAATCGAGGAGATTCTAAAGCACAAGCAGGAAAACGGATCTCAGCAAGGCTCTAATGGTCAGCAAGAGGGCGCTGACGGCGAAGAACAGCCTGACGGCGACGCTCAGCCCGACGATGGGACTGGCAAGCCTAACGGTTCCGGCAAACAGGATGGCGAAGGGCAGGACGGCGAAGGCGAACAACCGGAAGGACGAAATCTTTCCGGGCAGAAGCAGGGAAAATCGACTCACGGCAGTAAAGACGAGGGCGGTTCTCAAAGCGACGACCCGAATAAAGCTCTCGATACAAAGGGGGAAAAGAATGCGGGTATGTCGTCTGCTGGAACGCAGAAGTCGGATATGCACACGCAGGACAACCCGGTAAACGAAGTCCCGGAAGGCGATCCGGTTCGTCAGGGCGAAAACGTCAAAAAGGACGAAGGCACGGAACAGCCGTCGTCGGTAGGCGACCCGACGCCGAACGAAAACAACGAAAAATCGTATGACCCTCAGCAGAAAGGACGCAATCAGGGGAAAACGTCTAACGGCGGCGGCATGGATTCCGAAACCCGCGGCAACAGCAACAATGGCGGTCAAACTCCGTCAGAGCAGGGCGCGTTGGGAGGAAACAGCGGAAACGAGGGAACGGGACAGAACCCGGGCGATAAAGTCATTTCCGACGGCGCGCCGGGAAAAACCGACCCCAATCAACGGTTAGGGAACGGACGGGAAGACGCGAAAAATAACGCTCAAGGCGCTCAAGACGCTCCCCAAAATCCTGACCAGCAAACCGATTCCGGGTCTGGCGATAACGAGTCCGGAACCAAGCCGGGGAACTCGCCCGATGGAGATTCGACCGATTCTCACGGGGCAAACGTCAACCCGAATTCTCAGGTTCAGGAAGGGAAAAACGGCACGATTGGCGGCGGGCTGGGCGCGACAACCCCCTTGGACGATTTGCCGCCCATGCCGCCTGCGACTGAGGCGGACGACGTTAATGTCGAGTACGCAAAGAAACAAACCGTTCTTGCCTTGGCGCACTTAAAAGATCAATTGGAAGCCGGAGACGAATCGCTGCTCAAACGGTTAGGGTGGACAAAAGAGCAGGCGTTAGAGTTTATTCGTCGGTGGGAAAAGATGTTTGCCGACGCGAAGAAAAACGGTCCGAAGGCGAAAGACGAATTGGAGCAATCGCTCAAAAGTTTGGGACTGCGTCCAATCGGGTATCGGGCGACGTCTGCGCGCAACGCTCAGCGTGACGCCCTGGGAACCGTTCGGGACTCGGGAAGAACTGTCGTTCCGGAACAGTGGTCTGAGGCGTTTGAGGCGTTTACTGCCGGACTGGGAGAAGAAGAATGATTGATAAATCGCCGGAAAATGTTTCCGGAATGTTTGCTGAAATTGCTCCGCGATACGATTTTATGAACCGGTTTTTATCCGGTTTTGTCGATATCTATTGGCGAAAATATACTGCCAAACGCGTCCCGATACCGGACGGCGGGCGTTATTTAGACGTCTGCACCGGCACAGCGGATTTGCTTATAGAATACTATCGCCGTTACAAAGACAAACCATCGGCGTATACAGGCTGTGACTTCTGCCAGCCGATGCTCGATATCGGCGAGAAGAAGATTCAAAAGAAAATTCCCGCCCCGTCGGTTCCGGTTTCGCTCCAGTTTGGGGACGCCTGCGACCTTCCCTTTGAAGACGAATCGTTTGATACGATAACCGCAGCCTTTGGGCTTCGCAATACGACGGACATGACAAAAGCGCTACAGGAAATGCACCGCGTGAGCAAGCCCGGCGGAACGATGGCGGTTTTGGAATTTTCGATGCCGACAGGGTTTGTGTTCAAACGGTTGTACCTGTTTTATTTCAGGTATATACTTCCCTTGCTGGGAAAACTGCTGGCGCGCAACCGGTACGACGCCTATAATTACCTGCCGGAAAGCGTCGAGAGTTTCCCCTGCGGCGCCGATTTGGTTCAGGTTATGGAACAGTGCGGCTGGGACGAGGTAACGTTTACCCCGCTTACATTTGGCATCGCGACGCTGTACGTGGGGAAAAGAAAATGATGAACGACGTAACGCGAATCAGCGCGTCGGGATGACGCAATAGGCGAGCTGGGAGCAGCGAATCCTAGCCCTGAAAGGGCGACAAGTATATAACCGGCGGGCGTAAGCCCCCGGGTAAGCGAGGAGATAGATATCCCCATAGCAATAGTGATCCGATCCTAGCCCTGAAAGGGCGATACAAATGTAACCGTAGGCGTGAGCCTACGGACGGTATCGGCGTACTTCTCTCCGGTGGCTTACGCCAACCGGTTACACACGTTCCGCCCCTTCGGGGCTGTGGGTTACATTGGCGGCCCTTCCCTCCGGCGGCTTACGCCAGCCGGTTACACACGTTTCGCCCCTTCGGGGCTGTAGGTTGTATCGGCGCTCCTCCCTCCGGTGGCTTACGCCAGCCGGTTATACACGTTTCGCCCCGCCGGGGCTGTAGGTTGTATCGGCGCTCCTCCCTCCGGCGGCTTACGCCAGCCGGTTACACACGTTCCGCCCCTCCGGGGCTGTAGATTG
>JAZQDP010000257.1:0-3955 GCA_045546875.1 Thermoguttaceae bacterium
CTCTGGATGAATGCCGTTCCTTTACCACCCACGGATGGGATTGAAGTCATGGAATTAAACGTCTTGAATAAAAAACAACGCCAGTATGCGCTAACGCTGTTATTAATCGCGCTTACGCTTACTGGCTGTAGCAGCGTTGGCGGGTCTAAATGGTCATTGGGTCGAAAAGACGCAGAAAAAGCCGATAAACTGGCAACGTACCGAGAAAACGAAAAAGCCGTACAAACCGATGGGGATATTATTCCTCCCGCAAACAAAGCCAAACCAGAGGCGACCATTGCTCTGGGAGAGCGCCGATTGGCGGATAGCGGGTTGACTTCCGGTTTTAACGGACCGCAATACAACGAATCGTTGGATCAACTCAACTCTCCACAAGCAAACCCGGCTGGGAATTATGCGAACGTAGAAAACATGACGGCGCAAGCCAACGCCGCCGCTGCCGGAAATTCTGCTCCGGTTGCCTATAAAGAAGAAAACGCTTCGCCAATGGACGTTAACGCGTTCCCGAACAACGTTCCTCCAATAGTTACATCGCCGTCTCAAGCTGTAGCGTCAAACGCCAACGCCTCGCCGTCGGATCCGCCAGAAGTCCCCCCAATTCCGGATCTGGGCATGCCGCCTGTTCCAACCAACTCTCAAGTTGCATCTGACTCGCCGATAACGCCTGCGGTTGTAAACGAATCCGTACAAAACAACAACGCAATTGCGCCTGTTCATTATCAGTCCGATATTTCTGAAAGCGAAGCTCAAGCGTATACGCCTTCCAACGGCGCCTTTTTACCCGGCAGTTTGGATATGAATCGATTTGAATCAGAGTTCTCTCCCGCGAATTCGCCGTCAACGTCAACATCAACCAATCCATACCCGATTACGCCCCCAGACGCTCCGTCGTCAACAGGAACTCAAAATTTACCCGGACTTTCCCAAAATAACCCATCGCTTCACGAATTGAAAAACCAGTTCAATAATCAGAAAATGGTTGCTGTAAAAAATTCAGGAACTGCTATGACAGAAGCGGACTTTTGTTCTTTGGGGTATCACGAAGTCGCCAATTTAGCAACGGGCGTTCCAGTTGTTGCGAAAGCTTCTCCCGTATCAGGGCGCCGACAAACGCCTGCGGAATACAATGTCATCCCTGTCGTTCAAACGTCTTTGGTTCGTCCGGCAGAAGAATCAAACGGCTCTCCTATTCCCATCAATCCAGAATCCATTGTAGACTCCGCCCCGCCAATATTAATGAATATCACACCGCTTAATTAGTTTGAAATTCGTAATGCGGCGAAACGCCTTAAATATTCCAATCCTAATACAAACACCCTAAACGCTCAATCACAATGTATATTGTTACCGGTTGCGCCGGATTTATCGCCTCAAAATTAACTCTGAACCTGCTTGAAGAGGGAAATGAGGTTTTAGGAATCGATGTTCTTAACGACGCGTATGACTGTCGATTAAAGAATTATCGACTTAAAGCGCTTAAGGCGTTCCCTAATTTCAAATTTAAAAAAGGAGATATTGCCGATAAAGATTTTATTTTTAAACAGGTTAAATCCTGTAAATCAGAATTGAAGGCAATTTATAATCTTGCCGCTCGCGCGGGGGTAAGAACCAGCGTTATTAACCCGTGGATTTATTACCATTCTAACACCCTTGGATCGCTCAATCTGCTTGACGCCTGCAAAGTATTTGACATTCCCAAATACATCATGGCATCAACGTCAAGTCTGTACGGGAACTGTCCCACCGGCAAATTTTCAGAGTCTGACAACACCGACAAGCCGCTGTCTCCCTATGCCGCATCCAAAAAGGCGGCTGAAACGATGGCGTACTCGTACCATCATTTATACGGAATTGACGTCTCTATTTTACGATATTTTACTGTTTACGGTCCTGCCGGTCGTCCAGACATGAGCATTTTTCGATTTATTCGGCACATTGACCAGGGCGAACCGATAATTCTTTTCGGCGATGGGACTCAAGAACGAGATTTTACTTTTCTTGACGATATTGCCCAAGGAACCCAACTCGCTCAAAAGAAAGTGGGATACGACATATTCAATCTCGGCGGAGACAACGTTGTCGTTCTGAACGATTTAATTGCTCTTATTGGCAAACTGCTAAATAAAGAAGTTATTATTGACTATCGTCCCGCTGACCGCGCTGACGTTAAAAGAACCTCGGCTAATATTGACCATGCCAAAACCGTTCTTAAATGGTCGCCCAAAACGACGATTGAAAAAGGTATCGAAAAGACAATTCGATGGTATCAGGATAACAGAACCTTGGCATTAAAAATCGACCTCGGAGAATAAACAGCAACCGGCTTTTGCCACGGTTTAACGATTCATTTTTAATACAATATTGACTCCTTGAATAATTGAAAATTTCTGCTAAAATATCTATTAATCGTTGAGTGGAAAATAGGTTTTCAAATTTATATGACTACTTACTTTCAAGGCGGATTAGCGATTGCATTCATTTGAATATTGTTACTTTCCGCCGCGCTCTTTAATCCATAACAATCTTTCTACTATTTCCTAATACGTTTCCTAAAAATGGAACAAAAATATTACGATCGAGCGAAACAGGCTCGAGCCAAACTAATGGAACTGCGTGCATCCTTGGACTGCGACGGTCGCGCCGCCAGAGCCAAAGAAATCGAAGCCATGATGGGACAACCAGGATTCTGGGACGATCAGGAAAAGGCGCAGTCCCTTATGGACGAACTCAAAGCAACCAAAGGCGTTATCAAACCGTTTAACGAAGCTCTTTCTGCTTGCGACGACATGGACGCCATTATGGAAATTGCTGAAGAGGACGAATCCTGTTTTGACGAAGCGGTGGCGGAAATAGAAAAAATTGAAAAAACGCTTGAAAAATTAAGCGTCAAATCGCTTCTTTCCGGACCGGTTGACAACAATGACGCAATTGTATCTATTCAAGCCCGAGATGGAGGCACGGACGCCAACGACTGGGCAGAAATGCTCCTTCGAATGTATATCAACTGGGCGGAAATGAACTCTTATAAAGTAGAAATTATCGACCGGCAAGATAATGAAGAAGCGGGGATTAACAGCGCTTCGATTATCATTCGCGGTCCGTTTGCGTTCGGATACCTCAAAGGGGAAACAGGAACCCATCGATTGGTGCGAATCAGCCCGTTCAACGCTGAAGGCAAGCGTCAAACCAGTTTTGCTTCGGTTGACGTCATGCCTGACATTTCCGATTCTGTGAAAATTGACATCAAAGAGGAAGACGTTCGAGAAGACGTATTCCGTTCTTCTGGCGCTGGAGGTCAGCACGTCAATAAAACATCGTCAGCAATTCGTTTAACTCATATTCCGACCGGCATCGTCGTTCAGTGTCAAAACGAACGTTCACAACATAAAAATCGCGCTACTGCCTGGAAAATGCTTCGAGCTAAAATGGCGCAGTTAGAAGAAGACAAGCGTGAAGAAATGGCATACGAACATTATCAGTCCAAAGCAAAAGTCGGTTTTGGAAGTCAGATCCGCAACTATTTTCTTCACCCTGATCAAAGAGTCAAAGACGCTCGAACAGGCTATTACGTTGGCAGTTTTAATTCCGTTCTCAATGGCAATATCCAGGGATTTTTAGACGCTTATCTGGAATGGCTTGCTGGAAAGGACGTCAATTACTCTTCCTCAGACGACGAAAAATAATTGACGTTTATTGGAGCTATTGTAGCTTCTGGCTATCAGCATGAGAGTTAAAGTTTTTGACTTTTAATATTTTCGGCTGCATTGCAGATTTTGAGCGGGGCGTTGGACAAGGCGGCGCTCTTGCAGGTGTAGATCCATCAATCATGGGTGTAGGACCAGTAGCAGCAACAAAGAAGGTTATGGCAAAGACAGGCTGCCAGATCAGCGATTTCGATCTTATCGAAGCAAACGAAGCATTCGCAACACAGAGCCTTGCAGTACAGAAGGATCTC
>JAZQDP010000258.1:0-33995 GCA_045546875.1 Thermoguttaceae bacterium
GACCATGTCGATTTCGTCCGCTCGGGATTCTGCAAATAATTAGCAATTTGCAATGAGCAATTAGCAATTAGGCGAGCCGGGGTGCGTAAGCCCCCGGTAAAATCTCACACGAAGTTCGCAAAGTTTTAAAGATAGCTTTGTGTTCTTTGCGGCTAAAAAAATTTAGAATGAGTAAAACGACCGCTTTTTAGCTCGTATGTATGCAGCGCCGGATATTATCTTTTCAAACGGAGCTTATTGTTTTCTTCCTACTACTATCGGCTGATAAAAGCCGGTTTTCTCCGGGAACATCCAAACGACTTCGCGGCAACCGCAGGAAAGAAGGCAACTTGTCAATTCCACTCGGCAGGTAGCTCTGTAATCACATTCAAACTTGCTTATCTGGAGCGAGTCTTCGTCGTCAATAATATACTGAATCAAATGGTAAATGTCGTTGTTCCACTGCCAGGTTTGAAAAGAAACTCGCTGTCCTTTTTCTGTTTTATGGATATAGGGCGCAGAATACATAGGCTTTTCTGCCAAAAGAGCGTCGTAATCGCGAATGCTGGCGACAAAAATTCCGCCCGGTCTGGTTTGACTTGTCATGCTTCTGACCGCTTTTTCCAAATCAGCGTTTGAAAGCATGTGCGGCAGAGCGTTATCCATCGCAATAACGATGTCAAGCGGTTCTGAAAAGGTCTTTCCTAAAGCGCAAAAGTCAGCATGTTCAAAGCGAATTTGCACTCCGTTTTTTTCTGCCCGCTTTTGCGCTTCCGTCAGTTCGTTGTCGCTGATGTCCGAAGCGGTAACGCGATACCCCATAGACGCCAGACCAATAGCCTGAGTTCCAATCCCGCAAGCGCAGTCCAGAATATGAGCGGTATTGTCAAATCCGTATTGGTTAAAAATCCTGTTTAGAATAACCGCCTGTTCACGCGTTGAGGATTCCCAGTCAAGAAAAAGCTTGTCGTATTGAGACGCTAAACTATTATAGAAGTTTTGTATTATATCCATATCGGTTGCGTAGAGTTGCATTCTGCATTGCAAACAATCCAAAAAAACGCCCCCTTCGCAGCTCAATGAAGCTACAAGGGGGCGCGTTTTGTATTACCTTAAATTACTTTCTCTTTTGCCAATACAGCAAACTAACTGTACCGAGAATGAGCAGCGCCCAGGTTGACGGTTCCGGAACGCCAGTTGATGGCGCGGCGCCAAACTGAAGCAGACCGGTCGAGGATAACGACCACAGGTCGCCGTAACTGTACCAGTCGGGGAATTCCAGAGTAACATCGGCAACGTCCATGGTTCCGCCTGTAACGTTGAATATCTGGTAGGAGTCAAGCGGTTCCACATCTTCTGCGAAATTGACAAGCAGAGTTCCGTTGAGATCCAGGTTGCCGTTAGTAACGTTAATCGTATCCCAAACGCTGTTGGTCTGGTCAATGTCAATAACAACTTTTCCAGCGGAGGATTGAGTGTAATTACCCAAGATTTCAGCAGCAACGATTGTTGAAACGCCGGGATAGAGGACGCCGCCATTCTGGAGAAGATCGCCATTGACGGTTTTGATGTCCATTCCGCCGCCAGTCCAGTCCAGGCTGGCTGCCTGCGGAATTGTAATACTCGGCGACGTAACCATACCGCCGGTAACTTTCATGCTTGAGCCGTTGTCTTTAATAACAATCGGGTTGGCGTTGAGCTGACCGCCGGAAACCTCGACATAACCAACGTCTGAATTGCCGATCGTCAGTTCTTTGGTAACATTGAGCTGACCGTTGTCTTTGATGAAGACTCTGCCTTCAGACCCCGCATTGAAGCTGATTCTGGCGGCGCTGGAAAGGTTCATAACGCCGTCTCCGTCAATGGTCAGCTGACCGAAAGAGCCGTTTTCACGACCGACGCGAAGGCTGACCAAGTTGACTTCGCCGCCTGAAATCTTGGCGTAGCCGTAACCGCTATAACCAACGTTGATTTCATTGCCGTCCGTCACGGCGAGAATGTCGAGCTTTCCATCTTTCATTTCAAAATAACCGACTGACTCGGCGGCATATCCAATCTCGAGTCTTTTAAGCTTAGCGTATCCGCCGTCAATAGAAAGCGTTCCATAGCCGGTGTTATAGTAGCCAAGATGAGTTGAGTTGTTTTCAACGATAAGTTGACCGCCGTCAAGAACTTCTACCGTTCCTGTGCCGTAGCGACCGATGCGGAACGAGGCGCCTGCATTGGTAAGCGTTAAGGAGCCGTTAGAAATGGAAACTTTTCCCTCTGACCCTGCGCCGTATCCAACATTGGCTAAACCGGAAGCGGAAACGCTTCCACCGGTAATGGTCATCGTACCTTTACCGAGGTCTGCAACGCGAAGCTCGCCGTTTCCGGTAAACGTTCCTCCTTCAATATTAAGCTCGCCTGTAGCGTCTGCGTATTGACCAACATTGACAATGCCGGCAACCGTAACTTTTGCATCGTTTTTAAGGGTCATTGTACCGTTGCCGTATCTGGCAATGCGAAGTTCGCTGCCTCCATTTACAGTAGCCCCGTCAACGGTAATGCTGCCAGTTGCCCCCGCGTCGTAACCGGCAATGATGTTGCCAGCGGTGGTAATCCGGGTGTCTGCGCCAGAGATATTAATAGTTCCACTAGCGCCATTGTAAATGCCAGCGTACATGACGTAAGCTAAATCGACCATGCCGCCGGTGATGTTGGCAACGCCTGTACCAGTATCGCCAACGCGCAGGTCGCCAGAGGTCAGAATGCCGCCTGACATATTGAACGTTCCATTAGCCCCGGCGGCAGTACCGACGTAAACATGAGACGTTTTTGTATCAATCAAGCCGCCAGCCATAAGATTTAACGTTCCGGTTGACCCCGAGTTATTGCCAACGTAAATATGGTTCGAGTTCGTATCGAGAAATCCATTTCTAACGGAAAGCGTACCGGTTCCATTGTTACCAACCCAAACTTTCAGCGAACTTGCCGTTCCGCCGTCAATGTTGAGGGTTCCGTTTCCTGCAGCGTTATAACCAATGTGAATGTCTTTAGCAGAACTGTCTAATCTTGATCCCGACAAAACGTTCATTACGCCGGTTCCAGATTGACCGATTCGCGGCGTATGACCAGGAGTGGATAAAGTCGCGCCGTTTTGCAG
The DNA here is from genome assembly GCA_045546875.1 of Thermoguttaceae bacterium. Lineage (GTDB taxonomy): Bacteria > Planctomycetota > Planctomycetia > Pirellulales > Thermoguttaceae > RUG11551. The sequence continues at coordinate 3,125 of JAZQDP010000258.1, forward strand.
AGTAACCGTTCCAGTCGATCCGGTATGATTTGCAACGTACAGATAGCCGTCGTTTCCAATAGTGGCATTGGACGCGTCTATCGTTAAAGTTCCTTGTCCGTAAGTTCCAACGGAAATGTTTGTAGTAGTTGTAATTGAAGAACCATTAGAAAAGGTTGCGTTTCCAGTTCCTGCGGGTTTGGTATCGGCTTCGTTTCCGCCGATGTTCAACGCGCCGGTAATATTAACTGTAGAACCGCTCGCATTGACCGTTCCTGTACCGAGGTTTCCAACGACAATGCTTTTTGATGTAACACTCGCATTGTCAAGATTTAGAGTTCCATTGCCAGCTGCGTTGTAGCCAAGATAAATCTCGGCGCCGTTGAGAGAAGAAGACGATTCGACGTTAAGAGTTCCAGTTCCAGACTGACCAATTCTCATGGAGTGAGCTGGATAAGTAAATGTCGCGCCGTTGGTTAAATTAACTTCTCCGGTTGATCCAGTATGATTTCCAACGTACAGATACCCGTCAGTATAAATTGTGGCTGAATCCAAATTGAGCGTTCCAGTTCCGTAACTTCCAGCGTTAATATCGCCGGGAATGGAAAGATAAACGCCATTGGAAATATTCGCCGTTCCGGTAGTTCCCGCTTCTTTTTCGCCAAGAGAAAGAGCTTGAACGTTAAGCGTTCCGCCGGTCATGTTAAAGGTTCCATTAGAGCCGCTGTAATATCCCAAAACGAGAGTCTTTCCAGTCATGTTGACAGTTCCGGAATTCAGATTGAATTCGCCGGTTCCCCTGCGTCCAACTCGCATATCGTTGGCTGTGTAGTTGAGCGTACCGCCATCGACATTTAAAACGCCGGACCCGCTAGCTTCGTAACCCATGTTAATCCAGGCGGTTTCGTTAAATTCGCCGCCGTTGATATTCAAAGTTCCCGTACCGGCAGAGCCAACTCTGGTGTCAGCGCCGTTAAAAGTCCCGCCTGTCATGGTTAATACGCCGGTTGCTCCTGACTGGTCGCCGATAAGAACAGGAATCGGTGTGGTAAACGTTCCGCCGGACATGTTATAAGTACCATTGGCTCCGCTTTTGTATCCGATAGAAACAACTTTATTGTCTCCGGATTCAATCGTGTTGAATGTAACCGTTCCGCCGGTTTGATCGAAAGTGGCAGCGGATTGATATCCAACGCGAAATCTGCCCAGGAATTCCAAAGAACCGTCTGAAATGGTAACGTTGGATCCGTTTTGAGTGGAGTAGAAAGGTTTCCTTACCAAAACGCTTCCACCGTCGATGGTAAGGTTTTTATCAAAATAATTTGTATCTTCTGTACTGGAAACGACCAATGAGCCGTCAGACAAAACCGTCGTTTGCCCGAGGTTTTGCAAGTCCCCAGCAAGAACCTTAATTTGAGATGAAGCGCCCGCGCCGCCGATATTCAGCCCTTGGCTGTTAGCAGGAACGCCCGGCGTTGAGCCATTATAAAGTTCAATTTCCTGAGTTGTACTTTGAACCCAAACGGTGGTGTTCGGTCCCATGGGGGAGAGAACGTCGCTTGCGCTGCTTGCATTTTGTACGGGTACCTCGTCTGCATACGACAATGCCGACGCCGCGCAAATCAACAATCCAACGAATAAACGATATGCGGTTTTCATAACTAAACCTATTGTATTAAGGAATGAATAAATCAGTTATAAGTACATTGACAGCACAGAGGCTTTTTAGGAAGTCTACCATACTAAAACTACTTTACTATTTACCATTATAGCATAAAATTAAAAAGATTTCGCCAGAAAAGAAGAAAAAATATAAAAAAAGAAAGAAAATAGTATATTAATATTGACAGGTAAATTTATTAGAATTTACGCTCTTCTTCCTCCTTATCGTTTTTTTTGACTAAAGCGGGACCGTATTTGTTGTCTACGAGGCAATTGCGTTCGTGCCCACCAAAAATAATTAAAAGAATAAGTACAGGTATATAATAACCAGTAAATATCATCAATAGCCACCAGCCAGAGACGTCTCCATCATGAAGACGGCGAACAGTTACCGCCAAACATGGAAAGAATAAAAAACACAAAGTCATACCACCAAAAATGGTAAGCAGAGATTTAATGTTCTTATCGTTAACCATTTCAATAGGAGATACAACTAAGTATAACAACACAAAAGCAAAGAGCCAAAAACTGAAAAACTCAGCAAGAGAGGCTCGACCGTCAAAATCGCAGTATTTTGTTGTCAGGCATTGAAAGATGTATTTAAGCATTTCTACCTCCGTTTTCCGTTTAAGAGTTTTTGTTTTCCCATGATTTGGTTCACTATATTTATATAACGAAAAATGTAGTTAGAAAGTAACCCGGTTTAGGAAAAATTTCAGAAAATTTGTAGCAATGCTGCCAGCCGTTGGGAGTGATTTTCGTTTCTTCGTTTGACCACTGTCAGGGCGGATTCACAACGATTCGGATAATTATGCCCGCTGGCAGAAGTATTTTAGGTTCCTTTTAGTTCTTCAACGCTCGCCGGGCAGCTTTTTTAACATAGGGGTCGTCGTCTTCAACCGCCTTGACAACGGCGGATTCTGCGTCTTTGTTGTCCATTGCCAAGCCGAGGGCGCGAATGGTCCAAGCGCGTGTAAGAGGATTCTCGCTTTCTGTCAGCGGCAAAACGCTTTCAACAGGGATTTTGTAATCGTCGTTATTCACTTTTTCTTTGTATAAACAAATCGCACGCAATGCGCGACGGCGAACGACGTCGTTTTCGCTGGCAAGCAATCCGTGAACGATTTCGTATTGCTTTTGTAGCATAAGAATCGTTCCGCAATCGCGGGCGATATCGTCTGCATTGGATTTTTCCAATAAGAGAGCCAGGATTTTATAGAATTCCGTTAAATCTTTGCTATTGTCTTGAGCTAACGAAAGCAACTCTGATAAAGCGGCAAGCCGGTTAAGAATAGAATTCTTTTTGATCATGCTCAGCAATGCGTCTTTGCCTAATTGAGCGCTTTGCGAATCAGCCGGCGAGATCTTCCACAACGCCGCTGCCACCGCCGCCTTGACGGATTCGATTAATTCGGCATGCGGAGCATTGTCGAGTTCTGTTGATTCGGAACTGTTCTCCAGCGTTCCGTTGAGTAGTGAAGATAGTGCGCTTGTTGCGGAATTGGCTTCTTCGCCAAAAGAGCCTAACGCCTGAGCGGTAGAAATACGCACCGCTGTCATTTTGGAGTTTAACGCTTCTATTAAAGAGGGAATGGCTTTTTTATCTTGAATTCTCCCCAGCGCCCAGGCGCAAACAGCGCGAGTGTATTCGTATTCCGAGACGTCCAACAGCCGCTGGCATAAAGCGTCAACGCTGGCAGAGGCTTGCGGACCAATATTCCCCAATGCGTAGCCGGCATACCATCGCGTTCTGTTTTGAAGGTTTTCCGTCGATTCCGTTTTAGTCAATTGATCCGTCCAGTACGCGGCGTCTTTGCCTTTAAACGTTCCCTCCTGAGCAAACAGGGTTGTCGAAAATAACGTTAGCAGAGTAAAAAGTATTGTTCGCATTTTAGGGAATAGGGTTAGGCGTTGAGGCAGTAGGCAGTAGGCAGTAGGCAGTAGAGCGCAAGCGCCTCAAAAACTATTGCCTACTGCCTCTTGCCTATTGCCTAATCTTGCATCCAAATGTCCGGCAGGTTTCGGCAATGTTCAGTCGCGTCCATGCCGTAGCCGTAGAGGAACCGGTCGGGAGCGGGCATTCCGGGGAAATCGACCACAACATCTGCTTCTCGCCATTGAGTTTTGTCAATCAGCGCGGCAATCTTAACCGACGATGCGCCGTTACGCATGCAGTATTCCCGCAGTTTGTTAATCGTCCAGCCGGAATCGACAATGTCTTCGATAAGTAAGACGTGCCGTCGTTCCATGCTTATGGAAGAAGAATGTTGAATGGTAACCGTCCCGCTGGTGTGAGTGGCGTTTCCGTAACTGGACGCGCGAATAAAATCGATATCGAGGGGCGTTTTCATTTCGCGGACGAGGTCGGCGGCGAAAAAAACGGCGCCTTTCAAAATGGCGATCGCCAACAGCGGCCGTTCCGGCGTACAGACCCCGACGGGGGAATACCATTCGTCAATCTGCTTCGCCAAAGACGAAACGTGCTCGGCTATCTCTTTTGCGGAATACAGGATTGTCGGTTCCATTGTTTTTTATTTCCTTTCTTATCCCTTATTATAATCAGCTGAAAATATTTTACAAGAGGCGAGAAGAATTGATTACGAATAAAGGGTGCGCGCAAAATTGGGGGGCAAGATATCGATGGGTTTTGATGATGCGAAGCGTTAAAAAATCCAGCCCTGAAAGGGCGATATTTCTATAACCGGCAGGCGTAAGCCTCCGGGTGAACGAGTAAATCAATAAAAAGTCGATAAATACCCCTTTCCCACTCGCGGCGCCTCAAGGCGCCGCGAGTGGGAAAGGGACTGACTCGATTTTTTGAGCGCATGTCCGTGGGCTTACGCCCCACGGTTACATTTGTGACGCCCCTTTCGGGGCTAATGACAATCATATCCGATTGCTAATGCTCTGGTCTTGTTATCTTGTCTATTTTCGCAACCCAAAATTGAACGCCCCACGAATAAAGATAAAAGCATAAAAAACAGGAAACGTCTAACTACGCTTCCTGTTTTGATTGTTCCTTGTATTGCAAGGGGTTTTGGAAGTTGATACAGTTCGGTTGATCTGTTTTACTGGAAAAAAGCCTCGATTTCCGCTTCGCTTGACTTGATCTGCGCTTTAATCTGGAGTATGTTTTTTTGTTGTGTCAGAATATCTTTCTTGAATGTTTGAAGCTGGATGACGCTGACTTCTCCCCGTTCGTTTCCCTCTTGAAGCGCGGCAAGGGTCTTTTGCTGATCCGGTTCGATATTTTCTTTGAAATATTCCAACTGCTCGTAAGCGGTTTTGTAGCTGATAAAAGCGTCAACAAGCCTTTTTTGGAGAGATAGCGCAGCCGATGCCGATTCAGACTGCGCCTGACAGATTTGGGCTTGCGCCTGAGCAATCGCGCCCTGATTTTTGTTGCGTAACGGGAACGGAACGGAAACGGTTACAAGCCCGGTTGAATATCTTGACGAGCAGTCGTACTGAAAGCCGGCTTCGACGGTAACGTTGGGCGTTCTTTTCGCGACTTCCGCATGATACTGAGCGCTGGCAATGAGATAATTCGTTTGCGCTCTTGCCAATTCAGGAGACCGGTCATCCAGTTTCGCGACAACGTCTTCCCAGACCAGTTCCTGAACCGGTTCGTCGAGAACGTCTTCCATGACATCTGCTGGCAATCCCGGATTTCCAACCGAGCACGCCAGCTTCTTCCACGCTTTCCAGTACATAACCGTAGACTGCTGACGTTCCAAATCGGCGTTTTTCATTTCCAGCCGAACTTGATAAATGTCCGCCAGAGTGATTTGACCGCTTTTGTATAACGACTCGGAATTCTCAAGTTGATTCCGGACGATATCGCAAATTTTTTCGTTGTAATCGACAATGCGGCGCGCCAGCATAACCTCGTATGCCGCCTGACGAACTTCTTTAATAACCATCAGCCGCATTACGGAATAGTCGTACTGGGCGGCAAGAATTTCCTGATCCACAACATGCTGGTCTTTACGAAGCTTATCTGCCGTAACGATTTCCTGACTAACCGTTCCACCCTGAAAACCGGCGGCGCCATTGTTACCGATTTCAACGCCGGTATAGCTGAAAACCGGATTTGGACCAAGACCTGCCTGGATTTTTTTGCCTTGCAGCCCTTGAATTTTCTGCAATTCCGCTCTCAGAGCGGGATGAGAACTCTGAGCCTGCATTTCCAGCTCTGACAGAGTGTACGCATCCGCCGCTGTTACGGTTATCGCAGCGATGAGAATTACCAGTCCAAAGGCGTGTTTCATAATTTGTTTAGGGAATAGGGAATGGGGAATAGGTGAATGACAATTCTACACCCTTTTTTCGGATTATTCGTTATAATCGGAATAATCGATACTAAACTTTAGCTGTTAGCTTCTAGCTATTAGCTTGATAAACCTGATTCGTGCGTTATCGCAAGAAATAGGAAAACCAAGCTAGTGGCTAGTAGCTAGGAGCTAATAGCTCATCCCCTTTTCTTTGCGTAGAATTCCCAGAATAATGCCGGGCGAACGAGAAATTCCATCAGCGTTGAGGTCAGAAGCCCGCCTACGACGACGGTTGCGATAGGATAGAGAATTTCTCTGCCGGGTTCGTTGGCGGCTAACGTCAGCGGAAGCAAGCCGATTGCCGACGTCAAAGCCGTCATGAGCATGGGGGCGACGCGCTCTCGCCCTGCTCGAACTATCATGTCTTTACAGAACGTATCCCCTTCATTGCGAACAAGATGCAGGTAATGGTCTATAAGCAAAATGCCGTTTCTGGAGGCGATGCCGCACAGAGAGATCATACCGACGAGGTTTGGAACGGTTCGCGCCTGCCCGGTTAGAATCATAGCCGCTACGCCGCCAACCAGAGCCAAAGGCAGAATCGACATAATTTGCAGACTCAGGTTAACGCTCTTAAACATACTATATAAAACCATATACACGCCGACAAGGGACAAACACGTCAAGAGCATAATTTGTCGGGACGCCGCCTGTTCGGATTCAAACAGCCCCGCCAGCTCGATTTCCACGTTGTCCTCGGTCAGTTCTTTCATGTGCGGAGCCAGAGCGCTTCGATATCGTCTTTGACGTCAACCGCGCCACGTTTTCGAGGGTTGGACTGGATCATAATCTGAGGGCGTCCTTTTTCGTGGTCGATTTGACTCGGTCCACTGGATTGGGTGTCGATTTGAGCAACGCTTTCCAACGGGATTCGACCTCCGCCGGGCGTTCCAATCGGCATCTGCGCCAGCTCCTGAAGGTTCTCGCGGTACTTGTCTGAAAGGCGGATGAGAACTTCAAACGACCGTTGCCCTTCGATGATTTCCGTCGCAATGCGTCCGTTCATGGCGGTGTAAATAACATCATTGACGTCGCCGGGACGCAATCCGTATTCCGCCAGCTGATCGCGTTTGAGCGTAATTCGGACTTGCGGGATGTCAACCTGAATCGGGTCAGCGCGCAAAGATCCGACGTCTGGAATGTCTTTGAGCAGTTCCTGAATTCTTTTGGCTCGCTGACGAATCACGCTCGGGCTGTCGCCTCGAACTTTAATGGCGATTTTGGATCGCGTACCGCTTCTCAAGTGATTGATTAAATGCTGCAGCGGCTGGTCGTAAAACGCGACAGTACCGGGAATGTTTTTCGGGTCTATGAGTTTAACCGCATCGTCGATAATCTCGTTGAGTTTTCTGCCGGAATTGGGATCGAGGGAAACAATCATTTCTGACGTGTTGACCGGAACGGCATGTTCGTCCATTTCTGACCGACCAACGCGGCAAACGACGGATTTCACGCCAGGAATTTTCAGCAGCTGGGCGGAAAGCTTGTCCGCCATGACAGACGTCGTTTCCAAAGAGGAGCCGGGCATGAGATCCATATTGACCTGTAACGCGCCTTCATTAAACGGCGGGATGAAGTCGCGATCCATATTGAAAAACGCCCAGCTTGCCCATAATACCAGGGCGCACGATAACGCCATGATGGTTTTCGGAAATTTCATCGAAAATCGAATCAGCCCTTCAGCAATCCATTGAACGAATCGAAGAACCAGCCCAACGGATTTTCGTCCGTCGACGTCGCCCTGAACAGCCTGTCGTTTTGCCGCGCCCGGTAAAAGCAGATAGCAAAGCACGGGCGTTACGGTAACAGAGACAAGCAGCGACGACAGAATCGAAACGATATACGCCATTCCCAGCGGGGAGAACAGCTTGCCTTCAATTCCAACGAGGAAAAACAGCGGGAGGAACACCAGTACGACGATCATCGTTCCGTGAACGATGGAATTTCGGATTTCAGCCGAGGCGTTAAAGACAATGTCGCGAAGCGTTTTGGAATCAGCAGGGGTAGAATCGTCCCTGTTGGCGTAAAAGAGTTTCAAACGGCGGAACACATTTTCGACGTCTACAATCCCGTCGTCGACCAGTTCTCCAATCGCAACCGCCAGACCGCCCAGGGTCATTGTGTTGACGGACAATCCAAACCAGGAGAAAACCAGACAGGCGGCAATAATCGACAACGGCATGGCGATAACGCTAATGAGCGTTGTCCGAAAATTCATCAAAAACAGAACCAGAGTCGCCACGACCAGCGCCGCGCCAATCCAAAGGGCTTCAATACAGTTCGATACCGCCAGATCGATAAACGTTTGCTGTTCGTAGAGCGTCTCAATCGTTAAGCCGGGGTACTGGCGATTGAGCATGCTCTGAATCTTCTGCATTTCCTTGTGAATTTGAGCTGTCAGCGCGCGGGTGTCTTTTGCCGGCTGTTTACCAATGTTCAATACAACGCACGGACGCTGTTCGCCGTGGATGTGAGCGGACGCGTCGCCCACTTTCACCGCGCCAGCCTCAACGACGTCTGCAACCTGTTCCAGCAGCAAAGCCGGCTGACGAGAGCCGTCAACGACAACCTGCTGCAGGTCTTCGATTTTTTCGATTCGCCCTACAGCTCGAACCAGATACTGATTGGGACCCTGATTAACCAGATACCCGCCGGTAACGTTGCTGTTGGACTGCTCTATTGCAGAAACGACCTGATCGAGCGTAACGTTATACGAAAGCAGGTCGTCCGTCCGAACGCGAATTTGGTACTGCTTGCGTTCGCCGCCGGTTGGATATACTTCCGCAACGCCCTCAATTCCCATCAAACGCGGTCGAATAACCCAGTCTGCCGTCGTTCGCAATTCCATCGGAGACATCTGATCGCTTTCATCCCAAATGCAAAGCATGAGAATTTGCCCCATTACAGAACTCAAAGGCGTCATTCGAGGTTGAACGCCTTCCGGCAGGGTATCGCCTGTTGAAGACAAACATTCAGAAACAATCTGACGCGCTCGATACGGTTCAACTGACCAGTCAAAATCGACAACGACGACAGACAGCCCGGAGGACGACTGAGATCGAATTGCCGACACGCCCGCCGCGCCGTTAAGCGTCATTTCAATCGGGCGGGTTATCTGAATGGCGATTTCCTCTGGCGCCATGCCGGGACATTCCGTCATAACGGTAACGCGAGGACGGTTTAAGTCCGGCAACACGTCAATCGGAAGATGAATCGTTGTATATCCGCCGAAGCCGATCAATAAAGCGGCAAGGACGAGAATTAACGTCTTATTCGACAGCGAAAAGCTGATTATTTTATTAAACATTATTCTATGCTGAGTTGCGAGTTGCGAAGGATAGCTATTAGCTTTTAGCTGCTAGCCGCTAGCTTGGTTATTCCTTTTACTTGCGATAACGCACGAATCTGGTTTATCAAGCTAATAGCTAGTAGCCAGGAACTAGCAGCTTATTAAATCCGTATTCCCTACTGCCTTAATGGTCTCCGCACGGACAGGCAGACTGGAGTTTTCCGCCGCCGGCGTCAAGAGCGATTTGAAGCTGGGACGCGCCGCGAAGCGCAATTTTCACTCCGGGAGCAATTGAGCCGTCGTTGGCAAGAACAACATCGGTCTGCGTTTGATGAAGGACGCGAACCGGACGGCGAATAAAAGTTTTGTGCCCATTTTCTACTTCTGAAAGCTCAAAGACGTAACAGTCCGCCTGCTGGCGAGCAAGCGCCCAAACGGGAACGATTATACAATTTTCAATCTTTTGATACGGAACAGAAAGCTGACATCGCTGTCCCGGCTTGAATTGCCACGACAAAAATGGGTTGCCAGACGTCTCTTTTTCATTGTGCTGTTCCAGTTCGTTATTCAGTTCTACGTAAAAGTTCAGCGTTCGGTCGTCGCTGTTGACTCGGTTATTGATATTGCGAATTTTCAGATCCGAAACTTTTTCAATTTCGCGTCCGGACTGCGTAAAGAGAGCTGTTACATTCGCCCCGTTTTCCAGAGCCGCGGCAAGATCGCGTTCGTTATAGGCGTAAGCATTTCCGCGAATGAGCAGCTGATCCATGTCGGACGTCTGACACAGAGGATCGCCCAGATTTATGCTCTGTCCTTTCTGAACGTAAATGTCATCCATCTGCTGATGGTGAGCGCAATGACCTTCCGCTTCTTTATTGCCGTTGACGCAATCTTCATTTTCTTCGGGAGCGTATACGGTTACTAACGAAATTATTTCCCGATTCTTTATAAGCTTGTTTTCTACCTCGTCAACCGGCAAACCGTTGAGAAGAAGGACGCTGGTTTTGGCTTTTATCGCCGCGTCGTTTTCCATCTTTTGAAAAGCGACGTCTCGTTTTGCCTGCGGAGCCAAGCCGTCTTCCAAGCCAGACAACCGCTGTTCCTCTTTGAGAATAATATCGCGTTTTTGAATCAGCGCCAGCAAATCCGACTGCGCCGTAATAACGTCTTCACGCGTCAGGCGGATGTCAAAAAGCGCCTGACCGTTTTGAATCATTTGTCCGGGACGTAAATAAATCTTTTCGACAACCCCGCTGACAGGCGACGGTATTTTTGTCAGCGTTTCTCCAGGACGCTCTTCCAGAATGGCAGGAAACGTCAGCGTTTTATCGTACGAACCAACTTTAATCTCGCCAAAATCGGAATCCTTTTCAATTCCAATATTCGCCAACGCCTGATCAGACAACTCAAGCGCCATCACTTGTTCGTGGTCGTGTCCGTCGTGGTCGCTGTGGTTATGACCGGCATGATCGTGCCCCTCGTGGTCGTCGTGTTTATCCTGCTTGGCGTGGTCATGATTGCAATTTTTATGATCGTCATGGTCGTCGTGATTATCTTGCTTGCCATGGTCGTGATTGCAATTTTCATGATTATCGTGGTCGTCATGTTTATCCTGCTTGCCATGGTCATGATTGCAATTTTTATGATCGTCGTGGTCGTCGTGTTTGCCGTGATCATGGTTGCAATTTTCATGCCCATCGTGTTTACCATGGTCGTGTCCGTCGTGGTCGTCATGATCGTCAGTCTTACTGGTTATTGAATGAAACCATGAATTGACGTTTCCGTGAACTGCCGGGACGAAATAATAAACTAACGCGGCAATAACGCACAGCGTTCCAATTCCAATAATATATTTTTTCATTTTTTCTCAATTGGGGGGGAAGCGGGCTTTTCTCGGGAGAAACGCTCCTCGTTAAAAAGTTATAAAGGGCGCTATACTATACAACAACAGTATTTACCCATTTATTCAATTAATAATATAAAAAGCATAACAAAGAATGATGTTTTACGCAAGATGAATTTCCGGCAGGGGCGGAACTAATTCGGAATGCGGAATGCGTAATTCTGAATTGCGCCTCTGGACGGCGGATATTACGTCTCCGGACGGCGGGTATTACCCGCCTTATTTACGCGGACAATGTCCGCGTCCCAGAGTTTGCGCCCCGGAGATTTCAAAAAATGCAAGTCGTTTCAGTAACATGCACGAATACTATTAACCCATTATGCTTTCAGGGACAACGACGCTTTAGACACGTCTAAGAAAAATGCAAATTTTCACTAAAGTCATTCCATAAATATTCCGATTCATATACCATCTCAAGGAAAATGATTTCGTTTTAATGGAGTCATATAATTTGGGATTGGGCGCAAATACCAGAATGCGTCAGAATTTTGCTGAAACCTCTCCGCCGTCCTTTCGGCGCATCCACTTAAAGGTTTTTCAGCGCCTGTCGTTTTTTGCTGAAAATCTCTTTTCGCCAACCATACGGCGCATCCACTTAAAGCGCTTTTCAGCCATCGTCCTCTGCGAATAGATCGCATGGATGCATTTGTGGATTTCTCATAAACGGAGAGAGTACTATGAAAAAAAACTTTTCAAAGCCTCTGGCTCTTATTGTGTCGGCATTGTTAGCATTGCCTGTTTACGCTCAGGTAGAAGGAACGGACGATTTTTCGGCGCAAGCGATGGCTCAAGCTGCAATGAACGCGCCAGCAGTTGTTGCTAATGTTGAACTTCCTGAAGAGGAAAAAGAAGACGAAGACGAAAACAAATGGAAATGGGAATTTAACGTTCAAAGCGGATTCTGGGCTAACCAGTGGGGCGCCACCGGCGGCGTTCAGGAATACGGCGTTCCCGGCGGATGGGACTATTTCGGTCAGGGCGGAAACACCGCTGCCGGCTTGAACATTGACAACACAGGGTTCCATCTCTACGAATTCTATGCCGCAGGAAGCCGCGAGTATAAACTCAATGAAGACTGGAAGTTCATAGTTCAGTCAGACTTCATGTACGGTACAAACGCTCAGTTCTACCAGTCCGGCAACCGATTCGATTACATGGCTTTGTCGAAAGGTCAATACGGTTTCGCAATTGCTCAGCTGTACGCGGGACTTGGAACGGATAAATTTCAGGTAATTGTGGGTAAATTCGGCTGTCCGATTGACAACCCGGGTGACGGATTCTTCTTTAGCGATTCCTATAACCCGTGGCCCGATACTCACATGGGCGTTTTGGCAACGTGGAATCCGTGCGACGAAGTCAGCATTACCGCGGGCTGGACGCAAGGGTGGAACGAAGCGTTCGACAGCGATTCCGATTCCTCGCTGGGCTGGTTCGGCATAAGCAAGCAGCTTACCAAGGCAATCCGTCTGTCCTATATGATGTGCGCTGGCAATATGGAAGGCTACGAAAATACGTATTCTCACTGCCTCGTACTGGAAACAAAACTGTCAGATAAGCTGACCTACTATCTCGGATACGATTTCATGAGCATGGTCAACGGCGCTGATGACAATCTCAAACTGTGGGGCTTGAACAACAGCTTCATTTACGAGATCAACGAAAAAGTTCAGGCGGGTCTTCGAATTGAATACCAGGAAGAACTGGTTGCGGACGAAGTTGTCGGCAGATTCGAGATTACCCTTGGTTACTCTATTAACCCGTTCAAAGACTGCAAGCCGAAGCACAAGCGCAGCTGCCTGTCCTCTTGCCGAGTTGCGTCTGGCGAACTGCTCATTCGACCTGAAATTCGATACGACAGCTGGAATGGCGCAGACGGATTTAACGACTGCACGAAACCTTATCAGTTCTCCGGCGGCGTTAGCCTGGATTACTCGTTCTGAGTTTAGTAATTGTTAATAAAAAATACCCATTGTCTCAATTCCCTTCCTGCGAATGATTCATTGGAAGGGAATTTTTGAAGTAAGAAAATACGGCTTATTTTTAGTACAAAATACAGTTTCTAAAGTTTTAACGTCAAGATTCCGATTTGCTTAATAAAAAGGGAACAGGATTGTTCTCTCCCGATTTATTATGCGAAAACGGATGTCGCGTTAATGCAAATCTCTGCGAATTGAAGCATGGATCGCCTTTTGCAGATGTACGTGGATTTGTGAAAGGGCTGTTATGAAAAGCCGCTATTTTTGTATCTTCAGCGTTGTGGTTTTTGTAATCACAGCGTTGCCTGTTTACGCCCAGGTAGAAGGAACGGACGATTTTTCAGCGCAAGCGCTGGCTCAAGCTGCAATGAACGCGCCAGCTGCTGAAGCTGTCGCAGCTGTTGAAATTCCAGAAGAGAAAGAAGACGAAAACAAATGGAAATGGGAATTCAACGTTCAAAGCGGATTCTGGGCTAACCAGTGGGGCGCTACCGGCGGCGTTCAGGAATACGGCGTTCCCGGCGGATGGGATTATTTCGGTCAGGGAGGGAACTCCACTGCCGGTCTTAACATTGACAACACCGGATTCCAACTCTACCAATTCTATGCTGCTGGAAGTCGCGAATATAAAATCAACGAAGACTGGAAGTTCCTCGTTCAGGCAGACTTTCTCTATGGTACGGACGCTCGACTTTATCAATCTTGCAATCGGTTCGATTACATGGCTCTGTCAAAGGGACAGTACGGATTGGCGATTCCTCAGCTGTATGCGGGAATCGGAACGGATAAATTTAACGTGATTGTCGGTAAATTCGCCTGCCCGATTGACAACCCGGGCGACTCATTCTTTGTTAGCACTTCCTACAACCCGTGGCCGTACACTCACATGGGCGCTTTGGCAACGTGGGAACCCTGCGACGGCGTCAGCATCTCCGGCGGCTGGATGAAAGGCTGGGACGAAGCTCTTGATCCAGATTCCGACTCCTCTGTGATCTGGTTTGGCGCAGGCAAACAGCTCACCAAGGCAATTAAACTCTCGTACATGATGTACGCTGGCAATATGCTAGGCTATGAAAACACGTACTCTCACTGTATTGTACTGGAAACGAAGCTGTCCGAGAAATTGACCTACTATCTCGAATACGATTTCATGAGCCTTGCCAACGGCGTCGATGGAGTTCCCAATTCTAAATTGTGGGGTTTGTTAAACAGCTTTATTTACGAAATCAACGAAAAAGTTCAAGCGGGGCTTCGTGTCGAATATCAGGAAGATCTGACTGGTGACGAAGTCGTCGGACGATTTGAGATGACTTTTGGTTACTCAATCAAACCGTTCAAAGACTGCAAGCCGAAGCACAAACGAAGTTGTCTGTGCGCAGATCGAATCTCGTCTGGCGAGCTGACTATTCGCCCGGAAATTCGTTACGACAGTTGGAACGGCATGAATGTATTTAACGACAGTACGAAATCCTATCAGTTTTCTGGCGGTATTGCGTTGGATTACTCGTTCTGAGTTGTTGAGAGACGGCGATGCGTAATTAGCAATGAGCAATTACGCAAGCGTCTCAAATATTTGGAATTCGGAATTACGCCTCCGGGGGGCGGGTATTACGTCTCCGGACGGCGGGTATTACCCGCCTTATTTACGCGGACAATGTCCGCATCCCAGAGTCCGCGCCCCCGAAAAGAGCTAATAGCTTTCCTTTTCTCGCTACTCGCTACTCAACTACAAGGTACAGAATTTTGGGAGACAGCTTAAGAGTGTATTCTGTTCCTTGCGCTGTTGGGATTTTAACAGGATTTCCAAAGCAATCGCAGGCGGATTCGATTTTAGAATCGAGTTTAATTGTTCTTTCGCCTTCTGAACCGGGAATCCAAATAGCGACGACGGTTTTTCCGTCAGGGCGTTTCCAGCTAACCTGGCAGAAATCGTCGTTACGCCAATCGGAAGTTTGAACGGAACCGGCTGGTCGCATTTTCGTCAGCGTCTTCATAGCCAGGTAGCCGGTCTTTGGACTCAAGTCTCGATGAACCATTCCAAAATGATGTTCTCTGTCGACGTCGTCCTGTTCAACGGCTTGAAATTCGTACCAGAAATAGCGTTCTACGCCTTGAGCAAACGCAAGTAAATACGCTTGGGCGAGAAAAACGCCCTGATTCGGTTCGGATGAAATGTTTGTATTTCCCCCGTTCATGATTGTTGAGACGATCAAGGCGCCTTTGTAATCGGAATCGAACTTGATTACCGCGGCAACCGGGGCAGTGTAATCCTGCGTCGAAGCGTTGATAATCGGAATGAGTTTATCGCCCGGCTTAAGCTTCGAGTCGTTGAGGAACCGGCTTCCTTCGTCTTTTACCGCGATTTTAAGCAGGTCTTCGTATTCTTTGGCAGGAGCCAGACGCGCATGTTCCGGGACGTTTTTTTTCGTCCACCAGGCTTCCCAACCGATACGCAATGTATTGCGGTAAGAGTCTGAGGCGTAGCCGTTGGACGTCAGGAATCCGTGAGGATCCCAATTGCTGACATAGTACAGAGGAACGCCTCCGACAAGAATCAGCGTCCCACCGTTACGAACGTATTTAACCAGGTCGTCAAAAAACGGCGTCGGAAAATGTTCGCCTGGCGGCAGAAGCAGGCACGGATGAGTTTTGGGAGAAAGCGTTTTAAGCTGGTCAAGGGATACGTAATCAATCTCCACGTTGTCTGGAACTGTTGTTCCCATAATAACCGGCGGGAATTGAGAAGATGAGTCGTATTTTACATCGTACAGAGCAGCAAACTTGCCCGGCAAACCGTTTGGATAAAGCTGTTTTAACCCTGCTTCAATAACCTGACGGTTAGCTGTTCCGAACGCGGGCGGAGTTGCCCAGCCCATCTCGGTAATCCAGAGAGGTTTATCGGAGCCGGTATATTGAATTGTCAGATCGCGGAATTTTTTAATGTCGTCCAGAAAACGTTGGCACAAATAGATTGTTACCATGCCGCCTCGGTACGGGTGAAAATTGACGATGTCGAAATACTTTCCGCCGCCCTCTTTGAGAACGTTCTCATAATAATCGTGCGGAACGCCTGCCAAGCCGCCGAAAACGACTTTTAATTCCGGGTCGATTTCCTTAATGACCTCGTACGTTCTTTTGAGCAGCGTTAGATAATCTTTCGGATTCGGCTCTTTCCAGAAATTGGGGATGTTCTCTTCGTTCCAGACTTCCCAATAGCGAATTCTGTCTTTGTACCGAGTTACCAACCGACGAACGTACTCGCTCCATTCGTCTAAATGTTGATGAGCCGGATGCGCCCAGGAAACGTTGTAGTCGAGAATAGGCAGAATCGTAATTCCAGCCTTGCCGGCTTCGTCAAGGACTTTATCCAGATGTTCAAAATGCCAATTTCCTTTTCCTCTTTCGACCCAGTTCCATGAAAAGTCGGCTCTCGCCCAGCGAATTCCCGCCGCCCGCATGGCGCGGAGGTTCTCCGGCATGGCGTCGAATTCCATTCCTCCTCCTAAATGAGCGCAAACGCCGTAGGGGGATTCTGTATGAGCCGGTTCTGCATAAAGGCTGGAAGAAGCGCAGATCAGCGCCAAACAGGAAAAAGCAAAACACAGCGTTTTGAACGTTAAATTATTTAATCCTGTACGATTGTCTGGCAAATGATTGAAAATACGCATGTATGGTTCCTTTCTCGTTAAAATTTTGACGTTAGAACAGGCGTTTTGGGCAATTCAAAAAGTGAGTAAATGAATTTAGTCGTGTTTTTGGGCGACTTTTTCAATTGTCAGCAGCACAATTAAGGAAAATAACGCGATAGCGGCAGCGATTAATGCGGTCTGAACGTCTGGAGGCGCAATATTCACAAATTGGGATACTTCTTTTGTCGTTTCCGTTGCAGGGACTATAATATTTTTCTGCTGAAAGGGCCATAAACTTCGCAGCGACCCTGTCATGAACCCGCACAGGATCGCCAATGTCGCCTGTTCCCACTTTGCAAACAGAATCTTTAAAATCTTTGTAAACCCGATAATTCCAATAACGCAGCCGCAAAGGAATACGGCAAGAGACGCTAAAAGAATTGTTTCGGGAATTTGCCCATGCAAAACGCTTGAAGTAATGTCTTTTACCAAGCCGGACATAAACGTATATTCTCCCAAAATAAGAAGAATATATGAACCGCTAATACCTGGTAAAACCATGGCGCAAATTGCTATCATGCCGCAGGCAAATAACCAGGGCAGGGAATGGCTTGTTCCCTGTAAAAAGGGTTGTCCAACTAACCAAAAGGAAAACACCGCGCCGAGAATGAACAAAATCCAGCTGCTGATTTTATGAAGATGAACTTTTTTGATTACCAAAATGCAGCTGGCGGCAATCAGTCCAAAAAAGACGGAAAGAACGTACAATCTCTGGTTGTTGAGTAAATAGTGCATTGTACTCAAGACGGCAACCAGAGCCGTTCCGATCCCGCAAAGCAAGGTGAAAAGGAATCGAAAGTCGATGTACTTTAACGCCTTGCGAATTTGGAAGGTGCAAAGCAAATTGATAAAATGGAAATCAAAATGGCTAATTGCGGTAATGAGCCGTTGATAAATTCCGACGATCAGAGCAATCGTTCCGCCAGACACGCCAGGCACCGCATCGGCAGCTCCCATAAGCGCGCCTTTGAAAAAAGTCGATACCAGCGGAGTTTGAATTTGCTCATCGGGCGATGTATCATCGGTATTATTGATATTATCGTTAAAATCGGAATTTTTAGCGCTTGAATTTTTAATTTGGTTCAACATATTGTCTCTCTCGATATAAATTGTAAACTATAATCCAAATGTTTAATTAAGGACTTGCGAACCTCGCGTCAGGTTTCGCACTATTTAATCATAACCGAAATTATAAAAAAATCAAGTCGTAATTCAATGGAGTTTAAATTTTCCAGTTTGATAGCGATCGTGGTAATGGCAGCGGTAACGCCCCCGATACTTAGTTATCTCCCGCAGACCGCTCGTTATTTTTCCGACCCCAGTTCGTCTCAAGCGACGCCGGCGATAAGCGTTCCGGCTTCGCAGGCAGAGCCGTATGCCAATTCTGTGAATCAGCTCAAAGAGCTAAATCAAAAGCAGCAGGCGGAATTGGAGAATGCGACAAGTTCCAATTCCAATGCGCCTCAGTGGAAAAGACCGCAAAAGGTTGGGACGATTCATCAGGTTGGGTACACGCCGTCGGAGGTTTCGCAGCCAGCAGAATATTCGCCCGCTCGCCCGATTTATCCAGAATCTTCAGCTCCCGCGCCAGTTCCGGCTCCTGTTCCCGTAACCGTTCAGAGCGTTCCGGGCGAACCGGTTGCAACGACTGTGTACTATTCAGAGGTCCCAGGGCAGGTAATTCAAACTCCTCAAGGCGTTGAAGTTATCTCGGTCCCTGTTCCTCAAGGCGTTGTTGTCGAACAGAATTTGACTGGTTTGGAATTCTGGTTCAAGTTTAATATTACCCCAAGTTGGGTAGAACAAAACTGGGATTTCGTAACCGCTTGCGTTGGTCCGATGAACTTGCAGGGGTATCGAGTAACGCTGGTAACAGGTTCTAATCCAGACGATTTAACAGGCGTTTTGACTTACTATTTCGACAGCCGCAAACAACTGCAGCAAATACAATTCCAGGGCACGACCGGTCATCTGGGGCGTCTGACGACAATGCTGCGCAGACAATTTCACATGAACCAGCGCATTGTAAACGACCCGGCTGTAACGGTTTATGAAACGCCGACTGGTTTTCGCGGCGCAAAAAATATCATGGAAGCCAGATCTCCCATGGTGATTAAATCAGATCAACTATACCATCGATATGAAGTCTCTTTACAGCTCAATCGCCCAGTTGAGAAAAAAGGCTTGATCTGGTAAAGATTGCGGCAGACGGCGGGGAATAGGCAGTAGGGGGGAGATTTTATGAGTCGCTTGCATAATTCCGAAACGCCCGAGGAAAATTCCAGCCAAGTTCTCTTGTCAGGTTCTATAATTAACGCTGCGCTGACTTTTCTTAGCCGGATTTTGGGTATGCTTCGGGACGTTGCCACTGCCGCCCTGTTTGGCATTTCTGCAAGCGTCGTTTTTGACGCCTTTGTTTTGGCGTTCAGAATTCCGAATCTGTTCCGACGTCTTTTTGGCGAGGGGGCGATTTCTATCAGTTTTCTCCCGGCGTTTTGCCGACAATGGAGCAAAAACCAGGATTCTGCATGGGAACTGCTGACGGCAACCGTAACAATGCTTTCCGCAATTTTAGGCGCTTTAACGCTTGTCGGCGTCGGTTGCTGTTTAGGTTATATTTTCTTTTTCCCGGGGGAACGGCTCGCAACGCACCTGATTCTGATTATGATGCCGTACCTGTTTTTAATTTGTCAAACAGCAATTTTTGCCTCCGCATTGCAGGGATTAAAATCGTGGTTGGCGCCAGCGTTAGCCCCAATCATAATGAATCTGCTTTGGCTTTGGGCGGTTGTCGTTGTTGCCCCGCAAATTGGAGATGCCAGAGCTCAAGCTTATCTTTTAGCATCAATTGTTAGCCTTTCCGCCGCTCTACAGTTAATTTTGCAAATTGCTGCGCTGCGAAAATATGGGTATTGGTTTCAACGATGTCTGTTCAATCGGATGATGGGCTATTGGCGTCGGGCGACTTCGGGTTGGATTATTATGGCGACAGGGCTTGCTTTATTGCAGGTTTGTGTCATTTCCGATTCTATAGTGGCTTGGTACAGCTGTCCTGTTGGAACCGTTTCGTCAGTCTATTTGGCAGAGCGTTTGTTTGAGTTTCCGCTCGGTCTTATCGGCATTTCTGTCGCAACGACCATTTACCCGATTTTAAATATTCACGCAGCGGAAAAAAATCTGGCGGCAGTTAAAAAAGATATGTCTGAAGCCTTGCATCTTACGCTATACTGGGGGCTTCCGGCAACGGCAGGCTTGTTTCTCATAAGCGTTCCGTTATGCCAATTATTATATGAACACGGCGCGACCACTCCTGACGATACGATGAGAATCGGCAACGTTTTAGCTATTTATAGCATCGGCGTTTGGGCTTATTGCCTTTCACCCATTATCACGCGCGGTTTTTATTCTCTGGGAGAAATCCGAACTCCGGCATTTATTGTCTTTATCACATCGATTATCAACCTTGTTGTAAATATTATTTTGGCTCTAACCCTTTCTCCGCAAAGCCTTCAGTATGCCCTGGCGTTGTCAACGGTTATCTGTTTTACCATTTCGACCCTGCTTTTAGGAGCGTTATGGATTCGGCTTCTGCATAAAAAGCAGGAAAGCGGAATGTACGTTATCGAGGCTACCAAAAACGGTTCTGCGTCAAACAAACGCGAGCGGTCAAAAGCTAGACGGAGAAAAAAGGAAACGCCCCCGCCTGCTCATTTTTCTAAATTTTATCAGATTATTTGTATTGTTTTTTCAACGGCAATTATGACGATTGCGGGTCAAAAGACGCTTATTTCGTTTCCGCAAGAGGCGTCTACGTCGGCGTATTTAATTAAAACCGTTGTAACGGTTTCTGTTTGCACGGTCGTATATTTAAGTTTGATGTACTTTCTGGGGACGCCAAATCAAAAATCAGCCTCTTAACATTGGCGTATTTGCTTAGACCGTTATTCGGAATTCCAAAATTTAAGAATCTTTCAAGGTTTTAAAAAAGAAATTGGGCGTGCATGGACTCGAACCATGGACCTCGTCCTTATCAGGGACGCGCTCTAACCAAACTGAGCTACACGCCCGCAAAATCTGACTGAAAGAGATCAGTCTCCCGGATTTTAGCGGAATAAAAAGATTTTTGAATCAACATTGGGCGTGCATGGACTCGAACCATGGACCTCGTCCTTATCAGGGACGCGCTCTAACCAAACTGAGCTACACGCCCGCAATGTTTAAGAAAATCTTTTCTTTAATGGTAATAGATTAAACTTTTTAGAGAAAAAGTCAATAGGGGGGAGGGGAGCAAGTTCACAAAATGGAGTGCATTTCATTTAAATTTAACCCGGAATTGAGATTTAGACGAGTAATTTTTGGCAATCTGTCTAAATAATAAGCAGTCTTTTTTTAATTTTTCCTGTTCATTGCCCTGTACAACGATATAAAAATACGCTATAATATAATTAGCAATTAGTAATTAGGACGCAAGCGCTCCTCTCACTATGCACTACGCACAATGCACTTATTAGAACACCCCCTTTTTATTTAAATTAACATGTGGTACGAACCATTTAAGTCTATTATTCGTCAAGACGAACCGTTAGCTATGCACACGTGGTTTCAAACCGGCGGCATGGCGGAGTTCTATGCTTTGCCTGAAACGCAAGCTCAGGCGGCTGAACTGGTTGCTGCGGCTACAGAACAGAACGTTCCAATACGGTTGCTCGGCGAAGGGTCAAACGTTTTGATTCGAAACGACGGCGTTTCAGGTCTTGTTATCAGTTTGGACAGCCCGGCTTTCCAAAACATTGTTATTGAAGGGAACTGCGTCAAGGCAGGATCGGCGGCTAAATTGGGGCGCGTTGTAACCGCTTCCGTCTATGCGGGGCTTTCCGGGCTGGAAGATATGATCGGCGTTCCCGGCACCGTTGGCGGCGCTCTTCACGTCCATGCTACTGCCAACATGACTAAAGTCAGTCGTTGCCTTAAATCTACGGTGGAAATGGATTTACAAGGGAATACCGTTTCCAAAACAACGGAAGAGCTTGCCGCGGCATATCAAGACAAATCTCTCAATTCGCTCATTATTTTAGAGACGATTTTTGAATTGACGCCGGACGATCCCAAAGAGTTGGCGCAGCAGATGCAAAAACGCTGGATTCTGAAAAAATCTCAGCAGCCAATGAGTTTTCAATGCTGTGGTCGAATTTTCAAAAATCCGTCTGGCTTTTCTGCCGGCGAACTTATTGACCGCGCTGGGCTTAAAGGGGCGCGCATTGGAGGAGCTGTTATTTCGGAAAGACATGCAAACTATATCATTGCGGAGCCGGAATGTTCTTCAGAAGACATTACTCGCCTGATTGAATTGGTTCGAGATCAAGTGCATAAACGAACGGATGTACTTTTGGACTTGGATTTGGAAATCTGGTAATTCAAGTCGATTAGCGTCAATCAAAAGCTGGCGTGAAGGTTAAAACGCCAGCTGTTCCGTCGGATTTTACATTCCCGTTTGATTTATATGCGAATATTACTGATTATTCTACTGACGATTTGCGTCAATGCGACAGCTCAAGAACCAGTTCAAAAGTCAGCTCCCGCTGCAGTTGAATCCGTTCAGCAATCTGCTTCAGGTCAGGAATCTGGCGCCGAAGTTCAAACGCAATCGACATTTTGGACGATTATCAACGCCGGTGGAACGATTGGTCTTATTATTTTCGCGTTGTCTATTGCAAGTTTGACGCTGGCAATTGATCAGATCAGAACCTTGAGAAAGTCGGTTTTTATGCCTGACGGCTTGGCGGAACAGACTCGAGAACTTATCGCTCACAGGCAGTTGTTACAAGCTGATACGTTATGTCGGCAATCGCCATGTTGTTTGTCTTACGTAATCAACGCCGGTTTGACAGAGGCAGACGGTGATTGGTCTGATATCGAAAAGGCTTTGGAAGATTCTTTGTCAGAACAATCGGCTTTGTATAGCCGTAAGATAGAAATTTTATCTGTAATTGGGAATATTGCCCCGATGTTAGGGCTGTTAGGTACGGTAGTTGGCATGGTTTTCGCCTTTAGCGAACTGGCAAACTCTCAGGGAACGCCCAAACCGGCGGAATTGGCGCAAGGGATTTACTTGGCGTTGGTTACCACGGTAGAAGGGCTTATTGTTGCCATTCCTTCTTTAGCGGCATTTGCCTGGTTCCGCAGCCGGCTGGATCAGATTATTACGGAAGTGGCGTTTCAAGCGCAATATGTCTTTATTCCTCTAAAACGTCAATTGCGAGCAGGACGCCGCGCGGGGTCTGTTCAGGCTCCGCCAAAACCGAATTGATAAGGATAACGCGATAAGATTCATAGGGTAACTGCGTACCGTTAGTTGCGAGTTAGCTATTAGCTCTCAGCCCTTAGCTTTTAGCTTATCCATCCAGTTTCTAGCGTTAATCATTAAAAACTGAGAGCTTCGAATACTCAAGCTAATGACTAGCGGTTAACCGCTAGTAGTTCTCATGTGCGGACTTGCCGGAAGAAACCTTTTTTTATTTTCTTGTCCTAGGGGAGTTGCAAAAGATTTTCGTTCCGGGTAAAATAATTCTTAAGAATGGAGAAAAAGCTCAAGTATCTTATAAAAACTTGGCGCTAACTTCTAACCACTAATCCCCTTTTTAAATGAGAATCATGACAACCAAATCCCGATTTTTATGTATCGCGTTCGCAGTTTGCCTGACTGGCGGGCTGCTTTCCTCAACGGCGATTCAGGCGCAAAGCCCAACGGATAAAGAACCGACGGCGCGAACCGTCAAGTACGCTCAGGAAATTCGTCCGATGGAGTTTCACGTCCACGTTCGCGGGGGCATGACGCCTGAGAAATGCGTCGAACGGCAGAAACGGCTGGGCATTCGCCTCGGCGCGCTGGAAAATCACGGGCGCGGCTGGCCCTACGATACCGACGCGAAGCTATTGGAGCTTATCAAGTGGGTTAAGGGCGCAGGTCTTCCCGTTGGAATTCAGGTTAACGACCGCGACTGGTTCAAGCAGATTTCTCCCGAAGTTCGTCAACAGCTGGACTACGTCATCGCGGATACGATGATCATGCCGGACGAGGAAGGCGGCGAGCCGAAAAAGATGTGGCTTCCCGGAAACGTAACCGTAGACGTCAACGACGAAGCCGCCGTTCAGGCGTGGATGGAACGGTACATGAAGCACTGTCTTCAGGTGGTCAACGAACCGATTACGATTCTTGCCAACCCGACGTATCTTCCGCCGCCGCTGGAACATAGAACCGATCTCTGGACGCCGGAACGCATGGACGCTCTGATTAACGCGGCGGTGAAAAACAACGTTGCGCTGGAAATCAACGCGGAAACGTATCCCGGTCCGGAGTTTATCAAACGAGCAAAGAAAGCCGGCGCGAAATTTACAATCGGCGTCAACAACTTTACAGACAACATTCGTTCCTACGATCGCGTTTGGGACATGATAGAACAATGCGGTCTGACGGCGGACGATTTTTTCAGACTTTAAAAGTTGCGAGTTGCGAGGCGGCGAGGCGCCCGTTAAAAGTCTCACGCTAAGTTCGCAAAGTTTTAAGATGATTACAATTTATAAATTAGTCAGCAGCTATCGTAAACGACAATACTTTAGTGAATTTCCTGCAGATATTACAATCTGTGATCCTGAATATGTTGTATCGTTGAAAGATAATTGGCAATCCAGGAAGATTAAACTGGGTGGAATGAAATATCCCTTGTTGGATAATGTATCCAGCGGTTGCGATTGTGTTCCCATTTTCAGTCAAAGAGTTTTAGACGCCATGGGAGATATGATAAGTCCGTACGGAGAGTTTTTGCCAATAGATTGTCCGAATGCCTCAATGAACCTTTATTATTTCAATGTTACTAATGGTATATACGGAATGGACATAGATAACACGCAATATGGTTATATCTTTGAATTGCGTGGCGCTTTACGTCGACATAATGTAACTCATTATGCATTTCGTCCTGAAGTAATTCGCGATGAGATTATATTTAAGGATTTATCCACGGTAAAGTCGTCGATTTATGTTACAGATCGATTTGTTCAAGCGGTTATTGATGCTAATTTAACAGGTTTTATTTTTCGACGCGTTTGGTCTGAAGAACAAGGTCATATAGCTATTGAAAAATTGCCTCTTTATCAAAGCGATTATTAATCAATCATGTCTAAGAAAAAAGCAATTAAAGAGATTCTTAAACAATTCTGGAATGGGGTTGTTAAGGAGTCAGACGTACAATGGATTACAAAAGAACTGGATCGTAAACCCAATTTTGGTCCCTGTGGCGATTTACCCGCAATTCTTAACGAAATGGTAAACAAGGGCGTAGATAAGCGTCAAATTGCCAGATTCGCGCGAATTATGCAGTACCAGACCTTATTTCAGATTTGTTACGTTCTCAATGGAAATTTGGAATCGGACAATCCTGCGGTATCGTGGGGGTTGGTTGAAATCGAGCCGAAAACCGGGCAAATATTAAGCGAATTGTCCAATTTGGATGAACAGGTCTTGCAAGCAGACCCGGAAGACAACGAAATGAGACCGTCAAATGATGACGATGAAAATTATTCTGTTAGAATTATTTAATTAACCTCATAGTTTTAAAATCCTTGAAAAAACATATTTAACAGAAATCAAGAGGAAATATTCCCCCTATGAAACGCATTTTACTCCTCCTGTCGTTTGCCGTCTGTTTTGAGACGGCTGTTTTTGGTTTAGAATACAAAGTCGATCCGTCTGGCACAAACGGCGTTCCGGCGGCGCTGGATAAGATTCGGACTCAGCGCAAAGCGGGGAATCTTAACCCCGCGAAGGTTGTCCTGACGCCCGGCGAGTATGTGTTAACGGAGCCGCTGACGCTGTCCGAGGCGGATTCCAATATAGAATTCGTTTGCCCCAACGGGAAAGCGGTTCTTTCCGGCGGCGTTGAAATTACTGGATGGAAGGACTGCGGAAACGGCGTTTGGGAAGCGGATTTGCCTGTCGTTGACGGCACGCCGCTGTATACGGAACAGTTGTTTATCAATGGGAAGCGGGCAGTTCGGTCTCGCTTTCCGGACAAGGGCTTTTTGCATCCCGCCGCGATTGAAGCAAAAACCGAGGGCTTGCCAAACGGAGCGCAGCAGGTTGTCGTAACCGCCAAGTCGGGAGAGCTGGATCTGCTCAAAGACGTTCCCGCCGCCGAGTTGCGGTGGGCGCAGATGGTTATTCATCATAAATGGGATACGACCCGGCGCATCATTCTCAACTTCGACGCTCAAAAGAACGCAATGCTCTTTCAGGGCGAAAGCATGAAACATTGGAATTCCTGGAACCCCACTTGTCTGTATTATCTGGAAAACGTCCGGACGGCGTTTGACCAGCCGGGTGAATGGTTCTACGACGGCGAGGCGAAAAAGGTTTACTATCGACCCTTGCCCGGCGAGACTATCGATAAGATTCAGGCT
The DNA here is from genome assembly GCA_045546875.1 of Thermoguttaceae bacterium. Taxonomy (GTDB): domain Bacteria; phylum Planctomycetota; class Planctomycetia; order Pirellulales; family Thermoguttaceae; genus RUG11551. The sequence goes on from JAZQDP010000258.1 coordinate 29,413, forward strand.
GTCGCGCCCCGTCCGGGTCTGAATCAGCTGGCGGTTATTGTCGGAACGCCGGAAAATCCCGTTCAAAACGTCTCGTTTAAGAACGTTGCCTTTAAGTATTCCGATTCTTCCAGACGCGTTAACTACTTGCAGCCGTTTGGGTTGGAGTCGTTTAACGTTGGGGATTTGTCCAAACCGGGGCCAACGCAGTTCCCACCGGCTCAGGCGGCGTCGTGCGTTGAATCGGCGATTCTGGTCAATTACGCTCAAAACGTCTGCTTTGACAACTGCGAGTTTTCCCATCTGGGCGAGTACGCGATCCGATTTTTCAATACGCTTGACTGCCGTCTGACCAACAGCGCTTTAACAGACCTGGGTGCAGGCGGCGTCAAAATAGGCGGCGGCTCCCCTTGGGGAAAGGACAACCGCGTCTGTGAAAACAACGTTGTCGACAACTGCCTGATTGCCGAAGCGGGGCGTTTTCATGCGTCCGCCGTTGGCGTTTGGATTGGAAACAACACGAAAAATAACTCTGTTACGCATTGCGAAATTGCCGACCTGTACTACACCGGCGTATCTGTCGGCTGGCATTGGGGTTACGCCGGCGTGTCGTTTGGAAATAAAATTGAATTCAACCGGATTCATAACATCGGGCAGGGCGCGCTGTCCGACATGGGCGGCGTTTACACGCTCGGTACGCAGACAGGAACGCGCGTCTGCAACAACGTCATTTACGATATCGAGTCGTATTCCTACGGCGGCTGGGGGCTGTATCCAGACGAAGGCTCGGAAGGGCTTTTGATGGAAAACAACCTCGTCTATAACACCATGGACGGCTCGTTCCATCAGCATTACGGCAAAGACAACGTCATTCGCAATAACATTCTCGTGTGCAGCCGCGCCAATCCCGCTCACGGCAGAGCGTTTCAGGTCGCGGCAACGCGAATCGAGCCGCACCGCTCGTTTGTCTTTGAAAACAATATCATTTACTGGAAAGACGGGGCGGCGATGGGATACAATTTCGACAAAGTCAACGCTGACATCCGTTCCAATTTATGGTGGAAAGTCGGCGGTCAGCCGGATTTCGCCGGGAAGACGCACGAACAATGGGTTGAGTCCGGACGCGACGCCGGCGGGCTGGTTGCCGATCCGCTGTTTGTCAACCCGGACGAGAAGGATTTTCATCTCAAGCCCGGTTCCCCCGCTGAGAAAATCGGATTCAAACCGTTTGACTATACAAAAGCGGGGAGGAAATGAAGGCAGCAGGCAGCAGGCAGCAGAAAGAAACGTTCCTGCTACCTATTTCCCTATTGCCCGTTCCCTACTCCCTACTCCCTATTCCCTGTTCTCTACTCCCTCAACCATGTTTACTCAAGTCCCTTTGACAGATTCTCTGACGGAATTTTTCGCGTCCGGCTGGCCGCCGTTTATTTGGAACGATCCGGTTATGCAAAGAGCCTGGAAAGAATGGTTTCAGTATTTCCCTGAATTTCAGTACGCTGAGATGGTCAACGGCAAATTGGCAGCGTCCGTTCATGCTGTCCCGCTTAGGTGGGATGCGCCTTTTGAGGATCTTCCAGACGGTATGAATACGTTTGATTCCGGTTGGGATTGGGTTATTGAACAGTCAATGGAAGATTATTGTTTCAAACAAACGCCTAACGTTCTTTCCGCTGCTGCGATTGTTGTCGCTCCGGAAATGCAGGGGCAGGGCTTGGCGGGAGAAGCAGTCAACCATTTAAAATATCTGGCGAAATTGCACGGATTTAACGCTGTTATCGCGCCCCTGCGCCCAAGTCAAAAACGGCTGTATCCGGATATGGACATTGAAGAATATATTTCGATGAAAAAGCCCGGTACGGATTTACCTTTTGATTCGTGGATCAGGCTTCACGTCAGACTGGGGGCAAGAATTATCAAGCCTTGTTTGGAGTCCATAATCATTAGCGAACCTTTGGAAAAATGGACGCAATGGACGGGCGTTTCGTTTGATAAATCCGGGGTGTATGCCATTCCCGGCGGCGACGAACCGCTGATCGTTGACGTCGAAGAAAATCAAGGGGACTATTCCGCCGCTGGCGTCTGGGTGGTTCATGAGATAGATTAGGCAGTAGGCAGTAGGCAGTAGGCAGTAGGCAGTAGGCAGTAGACAGTAGACAATCGGGAAAAGCTCTAAGCGCTTTTTTGATAACAACTTAAAAATTTTTGCAACAAATTACAGCGATGTTCGTTTATAATAGTAATAAACGATCGTTGTAAAACAAAACAACATTTCCCCCCCCCATTTTAGGAGATATTCCAGATGAAAAAAGCATTTCTTTTGGCTATTGCCGCCGCGATTGTCCTTCCGATGATCAGCATGGCAGACGAACCCGCCACTAAACCGGAAAAGACCGAAAAAGCTCAGAAAGACCGCAAAGGTCCTCGTGGTCCAATGACTCTGTTCAAGTTTGACGCCAACAACGACGGCGTGGTTACGAAGGATGAACTCCCCAAAGACAACAAATTTGTGGAAGGTATGTTTAATCGAACCGACGCTGACAAAGACGGCAAAGTTACCAAAGAGGAAGAAGCCGCTCATAAAGAAAAGCTGCAGAAAATGTACGAACAGCGCAAAGCTAACGGCGACAGACCTCGTCGTCCTCAGCCCCCAATGGAACCTCGTCATCGTGGTCCTCGTCCAGACGGATTCAAAGGTCCTCAGGGTCCTCGCGGTCCGATGACTCTGTTCAAGTTTGATGCTAATAAAGACGGCGTTGTTACGAAGGACGAACTTCCCAAGGATAACAAGTTCTTTGAAGGCATGTTTAATCGAACCGACGCTGACAAAGACGGCAAAGTTACCAAAGAGGAAGAAGCCGCTCATAAAGAAAAGCTGCAGAAAATGTACGAACAGCGCAAAGCCAACGGCGACAGACCCCGTCGTCCTCAGCCGCCAATGGGGCCTCGTCATCGTGGTCCTCGTCCGGACGGATTCAAAGGTCCTCAGGGTCCTCGCGGTCCGATGACTCTGTTCAAGTTTGACGCTAATAAAGATGGCGTTGTAACGAAGGATGAACTTCCCAAGGATAACAAGTTCTTTGAAGGCATGTTTAATCGTACCGACGCTGACAAAGACGGCAAAGTTACCAAAGAGGAAGAAGCCGCTCATAAAGAGAAGTTGCAGAAAATGTACGAACAGCGCAAAGCCAACGGTAACAAACCGGGTAAACAAGGAAAGAAACCCGCTCCAGAAAAGAAATAAGATTTAAAGCGTTATTCGCTTTCAGGTTGAGTCAGAAATCCGTATAACTCCGAGACAGAAAAGCTATGTGGATATACGGATTTCTGCTTGATTTTATTTTCAATAATTGTTTTATTAAACTTATTATAGAGTTTTTTGCAATACTCTTGCTTAATTTAATCAGTTATATTTACTACTAAGTCCTAAAAAGGTAATTCTGATAATTCTCTATATTTTGCTAAATCTTTTCTGGTTTTATCTATTTTATCAGTTTTAAGGTGTTTGTTGAATATTTTGAAAAAAACGTGTTTAAGATGCAATAAGACGTAATATAGTTCGTTTGAGTTAATTGATGGTAAAAATACGTAATTGTTGAAAAGTTTTAGCGATTGCGTATGATAGTCAATCCACTTTATTCACCCTGTATCAAGGAGAAGTTCTGATGAAGAAATTGTTTCTGATCGCGGTGGCTGTTCTGGCAATGCCTTTTGTTTGCTTTGCTGACGGTCCCGCACCGGCCGCTCCGAAAGCTCCGGCGCATCGCCATCACGGCCATTTCACCATCCTGAAGTTCGACGCCAATAAAGACGGCGCTGTAACGAAGGAAGAACTGCCCAAAGACGCCAAGCCGTTATTTGGTCTGTTCGATCGCATTGATGCCGACAAGGACGGCAAAGTTACAAAGGCAGAAGACGATGCTTTCAAAGCTGAACTGAAGAAGAAGTTCGAAGCTCGCAAAGCAGCCGCTGCCAAAGACGGTAAGAAGCCTTTCCCGCCGAAGTTCGCTGGTAAGAAACCCTTCCCGGGCAAGAAGCCTTTCCCGCCGAAGTTCGCTGGCAAGAAACCTTTCCCACCGAAACCCTTCCCGCCGAAATTCGCTGGTAAGAAACCCTTCCCGGGTAAACCTTTCCCGCCGAAGTTCGCTGGTAAGAAACCCTTCCCAGGCAAACCTTTCCCGCCGAAATTCGCTGGCAAGAAACCTTTCCCACCGAAACCCTTCCCGCCAAAGTTTGACGCTGACAAGGCTGTAGATTTCATCTTCGCTCAAGCTGACGCCAATAAAGACGGTGTGATTTCTCGCGAGGAAGCCAAAGCTGCGGTTACGAAGGCTCACAACAAGGCTGTCGAAATGCGAAAAGCCGCTTTTGCCAAGAAACCGTTCCCGGGCAAACCTTTCCCGCCAAAGTTTGCTGGCAAGAAACCGTTCCCGCCGAAGTTCGCTGGCAAGCCGTTCCCCGGCAAACCGTTCCCACCGAAGTTCCATGGCAAGAAACCCTTCCCGCCGAAGTTCCATGGCAAGCCGTTCCCCGGCAAACCCTGTCATTGCAAGCCATTTGGCAAGAAACCGTTCCCGCCGAAGTTCGCTGGCAAGCCGTTCCCC
>JAZQDP010000259.1:0-2551 GCA_045546875.1 Thermoguttaceae bacterium
GCCGAAAATGGTCAGATCCTCTTTAATGAAAACCAGGATAAACCGGCAACAATGGTATTAAAAGCGTTCGGATTAACAACAATTACAGCGTTGGCCGAAGATTCCGGCGAAGCGATTGTCGGCTTGGCCAGAAAAGGCGTCAGCCCGATTTATAACCGTATGCCGCCGAAGCTGCGTAACGGTATTGTAAAACTTGCCAGACAAACAGAAAAATATAAAAACACGCCTATTTCGAAACTGTTTGAAGCTGGCGGATATAGCAGCGTTTTAGGCGAAATCGGCGAAGAACGCTTGGAAGGTTTGTTGGGCGCTATTACCGGGCTTAATCCACAAGGCGACAGCTATTTTGACAGTATAGGCAACGCCTTAATGCCGGGCTGGGATCAATTCCTTGTTGAAGCCGGCGTGATCAGTATTGCCGGCGGCGCAAGATCCGGGCTAAATTATTTGTATGGTAAGGGCTTCGACGCTTCAACGTTGAAGGGATTGTCTACCGCAGAACAAGACAAGGTCGTTGCGCGTGAAATCAGAAAAGAGGTCGGCGCGATCAATCCACGTTACGAAACAATCCACCTGCCCGTCGATCAGATATTTTTATCGCCGGATATTCCGAACTTTAAAGAAGGTGCAAACGAAAACGGCGTGGTCGCTGGCGAAGAATTGCAAGGCGCTTATGATGAACTGGGAACAGCCCCGATCGTTGTATGGGAACGTGAAAACGGCCGTCTTGAAATCATAACCGGAAGACACCGGCTGGATTTGGCCAAAAGAAACAATATGGCCGAAATTCCGGCGCACGTCGTTAAGGAATCCGAAGGATTTACGGCGCAGCAAGCCCGAATGCTGGACGTTGAACAGAATATCAAAGACGAAAAAGGAACCGTCAAAGATTATGTGCGCTTTTTCAAAGAAGGAAAGATCAGCGAGGAAGAAGCGCAAAGCAAAGGTTTATTAGCCAGGGCAAAAGGGAAACGCGCCTTTGCTATTGCTAACAAAGCAACAAACGGACTTTACACCTTGTTTATAAATAACAAGATCCAGGACGTTAAGGCCGAAGCAATCGCAAACGGGGCGCCGAATAATGAAGCCGCACAAAATGCCGGTATAAGATCAGCCGATAAAATGTCGGCCGAAGAATTGCAAGCCTACACTTCTATTTTAAGTCAAATGCCGACGAAACAAACGTCAGGTGGCGACTTATTCGGATATGAAGACAGCGCGGAAATTGAAGCCGGAAAGATCGCGAAATTGGTGGCTAAAGACGAAAAGGAAATCGACGCCAAAATATCAGCCGTTCGCGGTGCGCTTCGTAATCCGGAACTTGCGAAAAAAATGGGACTGGATTTTAAGGCTACGCCGGAAACGATCGGCCAGGAAGTCAATAAATTGTTGTTTCAAAAACAACAGTTGAAAAAGTTTTCTACCGACGCGAAGTTAATGCAGCATTATCGAAATTTGCTTGAAGGAAGCAAAGAAACGGTTTTCGACGTGCTGCCCGACACGGTGCCGGCAGACTTCAAGCCGGAAGAAGGCAGCGTAAAAGAACAGTCGGTCGCAACAGAACAAGCCGAAACACCGGAAACCGAACAGGATCCGGCCGAAATAAAACTGGACGATAACGAAAGTTTTATCGAATTGGCAAACCGAAAGTGGTTTGACGATGTGGCGCCGCTTCAAAAACTGGCCGAAGATGAACGGGCGGAACTTTCAGACGGTCAACGTCCGGACTTATTGGCCAGGGCTTATCAGTATTCGGCGCGCATGGTTGAAAAAAATATCGCCGATCAAACCTATTATATTGACGAGAACGGAAACGAAGTCGTTACCGGCGAAGGATTAACGCCGATATTAAAAGACTTTATGGCCACAATGCACGACGTCGAACCGAACAAAAGCCAGGCAATGAATGACTTTAACGATTTTTTGGTTGCGCGTCGGTATATGCAAGATCTTGACGAAATGGAAGACGTCGAAGTTACCGAAGAACAGCGACAAAAATCCGCTGCCGATATACTTCGCTTGAATGATAAATACGGCGAAAATTTCGAACTTTTCGCAGATTTTTCGAACCGGATTTATGAATTTCAAAAACGTATTCTTGAAAATCTTGTTCGATCCGGAAACTTATCGCAAGAACAGTTTGAGGATATAACCGGCAAACATCAACATTATGTGCCGTTCAAGCGTGTAATTGAGGATAAAGCAATCAACGGGATTAGTGGTCGCGGCGTATTTGACGAAACGCGCACGGGAAAAGTGATTAAAAAGATCAAAGGATCTGAACGCGAAGTGAAAGACGTCTTTATGTCGATTGCTAACAATGCAGCGAAGACGCTGGATCTGGCTTATAGAAACCGGATCGCGCGCAGCGTTGCCGATCTTAAAGATTTTATGCCGGAATATGTGAAGGCCAAAAAACCGATGTATGAACACGGCGTGGCCAAAACAAAGGTTGCGTATGACGCACGCTTCCGCCAGCAGTTAGAACAGGCGATAAAAGCCTTCGGCGGCAAGCTGGAATATGTGAAATCGCTTAACCGTGCAAAAGGCG
>JAZQDP010000260.1:0-2373 GCA_045546875.1 Thermoguttaceae bacterium
ATGTCGCCGCACTCTTGACGCCTTCGTCGATACCCTGATTCAGAATGTTAATCAGTTCAATCGTCGGCATTAGTGCATGGTTCGTTTCTCCGAAGAAGTCGTGTTTATACTGGTACTTCGTCATTATGCCGCAATAGGCTAACTCGATTGCCGCCCGTTTGCCGTTGCTGAATTCATACCGCAGATACGGGACGTCGTCGTATTGGACGATTTCGCACCGTCCCGGAATCGGCGTGAATACGCCTGACGGTTCGCCGAATTCGTCGTATATCGGGCAGATAAACGCAGTATTGTGGATATCAAGAATCGTCGACAGTCGGTATAAGAACTGCGACCATGTCTGAAATTGATTCGGCGCGTGTTTCATTTTGTTCTGAAGTGCCGGTCGTGCCGCTCCTATCATTACGACGCGCAGTTTTGAAATATGTGTCGCGCGCGCATTGATCGCCGCCCGGATCAATTCACTTTCATACAGTGACCCCCGGAACGAATGAAACGCGGGCGAATAACCGTTCAGAAGTTGAAACTTGCCTTCGTATTTTCCCGTCGGTTTCGGTCTGTTGCCGAAAATCGTTTTAAACAGTCCCATGTTTACCCCTCGTTGCTTAATCGTTCGCCGATTTCGTCGAACCACTTTTGACGGACGCACATAGCGTCAAGAAGTGCCGCTGTACCGTCGATATGGTCTGACGGTGACAGTTTGACTAGTTTGCCGCGTCCGCGTTCGGTCGACATTTTTATCGCTGAATTCAGCAAATGCACCTTCAACAAATCGTTGTCGCCGATGTGTATTTTCCCGTCTTCAAGAAGACCTTGTGTTTCTTGAATGACCCCGTATAGGTTTTCACCCTGAAAGACGTCGTCGCACCTTGCCCCGTACGATTCAAGGTCTTTTATCAGATACTGCGCCGAATAACGGTCATACCCGATCATCAACGGCAGTATTTCGTATTGTTCAATCAGTCCTGTTATCCACTGGTAACAATCGTGATAGTCGATATAGTTGTCGCCCGAAGGCTGAAGCAAACCGCGCTGAATGTATGCGTTGTACGGCAGACCGTCGCGCTGTGTCGCTTCGTCGATACGTTCAGCCGGTAAAAAGAACTTCGCGAAGACGTACAGTTCCCCGTTCTTCTGTATCAGACACACGCACGCGGTAAGGTCGCGCGTCTGTGAAAGGTCTATACCGATCACGCAGTAACTATGCGCGAAATCTTCAATCTTCAGCGGCGCACCTGACGCCTTTTCAACCAGTTTCGCCGGTAACCATGCAAGCGAAGAATTCTGTTTCAGACAGCAATATTTTGTGATAAATTCAGCCTTCTTTGAAAGCGAACCTTCTGCGACTGCGATTTCTTCCAGAAGATAATCAACCGTAACGGAAACCCCCAGATTCGGGTTTGACTTCCGAAGTTCGTTTATATCATTCCATTTGTCGACGTCGTCAATCATGTACAGGAACGGCAGAAGGCGTCTTTCCTTAGATTCGCCCAATAAAAAACGAGTCGACCTTTTGATCAACTCGTCGTATATTCCGTCGTTAACATAACCCGCTGTCGTGCATGAAAGAAGAATTGCTTCGGGTCTTGCGCCCATACCCGACTTCATGACTTCATATTGCTTTAGCCCCTTGTCACCTTCCCATGCGGCGATTTCGTCACAGGTACAGAACGAAGGGTTGAAACCGTCCGACTTCTTTGCGGAAAACGCGATTTTCTTAACCATTGCATTAGTTGCGGGTATATATAAATCCGTCATCCTATGGCGCGGTAGTTCTGGGTCGTCGCCATATTGCCGGTTCTTCTTCGCCGCTTCAAGTCGTTCTTTCCGTTCTATGTATTCCGGGTCAAGCGTCGTCATCATCCAGATTGTGTTATAAATCAAGTCTGCTTGATCTAGTTTTGGCGCGACATTGAAACAACGTGAACCGAAACCGCCGTTCTTTATCCAGTCGTACTTTTCCATTGCGGCGGCAAGTAATGTTTTACCGTTTTTACGTCCAATGGTCAGGACGACTTCGCGAAATTGCCGGTTTCCGTTCTTATCGACGATTCCGTATACGCTAGAAACAAAAGCCTTCTGCCACAATTCCAGAATCAGGTTTCCCGGTGCTTTTACGCCTTCTGTGTGAAATGCGTGTGTTTCGATATACTCGATTGCGTCGTTTGCCTTCTTCTGATCGAAGAAAAACAGACCGTCTTCGATTCCATGCACTAAATATTCGTATATAAGCGCGACCCAACGACCGACCGTCGCCGAACCATTTTTAATTTGCTGATAGTATTTGAAAATCCAGTTATCGTTTTTCATGTCAGCCTTTCTCGGCTCGATTTGCGCTATATATTCTTTTACAGAAGTCGGATCGTAGCCATG
>JAZQDP010000261.1:0-3268 GCA_045546875.1 Thermoguttaceae bacterium
CTTCAGCAGGAATTGGCGTCCCCTTGATTTATTTGGACAATATATATAATAGGCAGTAGGCAGTAGGCAGTAGGCAGTAGTTTAATTAGCGATTAGCGATTAGCAATTAGCGATTGGCAATTAGCAATTAGCAATTAGCGATTGGCAATTAGCAATTGGCAATTAGCGATTGGCAATTAGCGATTAGCGATTGGCCCTGCCGCGCGGTTGACAAAAATCGTTCCCGTTGGTCGCTTGCGTTAATCCTGGGATAGCCACGTCTTGTAACAAAACATTTTTTATCGTAATTTTCATAGAAAGGATGCAGTAATGTCAGAAAATACCGTCAAGCCGAATTTTGCCAAAGGCGATGGTTTGATTCCGGTAATCGCTCAAGATTACGAATCCGGCGTTGTGCTCATGCTGGCGTACATGAACGAAGAAAGCTATAACGAAACGCTCTCGACCGGGCGCGCCGTCTATTTTAGCCGTTCACGTCAAAAGCTGTGGCGAAAAGGCGAAGAAAGCGGAAACGTTCAGTGGGTTAAAGAAATTTATATCGACTGCGACGAAGACACAATTCTGATTAAAGTCGATCAGGTCGGCAAAGCCGCTTGCCATGAAGGATACCAGAGCTGCTTCTTCCGAAAAGTTACCCCGGACGGCGTGGAAATCGTCGGAGAACGCGTGTTTGACCCAAAAGAAGTTTATAAAAAGTAGCAATTGTCAATTAGTAATTATCAATTATTGAGGATCGCTTTGCGAAATTGCTAATTGCTAATTACTAATTGCTAATTAAACAAACCCCACTCATATTTTAATCCCCATGGAAGACAGAAAAAAACTCAAACTTGGTATTCCCGCAGGAAGTCTTCAAGAGGCGACTGCTGAACTGTTTCGTAAAGCCGGCTGGAAGATTACGTTCCAGTCCCGCAGTTATCATCCCGACATTGACGACGATGATATAGAATGTCTGCTCATTCGAGCGCAAGAGATGGCTCGATATGTTGACTCTGGCAATCTTGACGCAGGTTTGACCGGTTATGACTGGATTTATGAAACGAATGCCGACGTTCTGGAAGTTGCAGAGCTTCAGTTCTCCAAAGTGAGCCGCCGCCCGGTTCGCTGGGTTCTGTGCGTTCCTGAAGATTCCCCGTACTACAGCGTTAAAGATCTTGAAGGCAAACGCATTGCTACGGAAGCTGTTGGGCTGACAAAGCGTTATCTGGAAGCCAACGGCGTCAACGCTCAGGTAGAATATTCCTGGGGCGCAACGGAAGTCAAAGCTCCTGCGCTTGTAGACGCAATTGTCGAAGTTACAGAAACAGGCAGTTCTTTGCGAGCCAATCATCTCCGCGAAATTGGCGAGATTCTGAAAAGCACCACCCGGTTTATCGCCAACCGCGACGCCTACAAAGACGAGTGGAAGAAAGCCAAAATTGACGACATTGCCATGATGCTCCGGGGCGCAATGGCGGCGGAAGGACGCGTTTATTTGACGATGAACGTCCCGCGCGAGGCTCTGCAAACCGTGCTGAACATTCTGCCGGCGTTGAAAAACCCGACTGTCAGTTCGCTGGCAGACGATTCCTGGGTTGCGGTCAATACGATTGTTGGCGAACGGGAAGTTCGAGACCTTGTCCCGCCGTTGAAAAAAGCCGGCGCGACAGGACTTGTTGAAATCCCAATCAACAAGATTATTGACTAGACAGTAGGCAGTAGGCAGTAGGCAATAGGGATGTGTAACTACTGCTTCGCGTCTAATGCCTCAAACTTCTCGCAACTTATAATACGCCATGGATCAGTTCACCAACATCACAGAGCAAACGATTCGCGAACGCGTTGGCGCCGCCGCTTTGGCGGAAGGGTATCAGTACATGTACACCGGGGCTTTAACGGGTTTGGAACTTAACGGTTCGATTCTTAAAGCCAACTGCCGTGGCAGAGCCAACAAGGTTTATCGCGTTCAGGCGCAGCTGGGCGACGGCGAAATTGTCGAGGCAGGGTGCACCTGTCCAGACGGTATGAGCGGGCGTTGCCGGCATGTTGCCGCTCTGGTTTTGACCTGGCTTAACCGGGGAGAAAATTTCCAGCGCGGGCAGTCGATTAAAGAGATCGTTGAAACTCTTTCTCGAGCAGAACTGGAAGACGTTCTGCTCCAAATCGTTGAACGCAAACCGGACGCGAAACTGTTTGTCGAACGCATTGCGCCTCAAACCGTTGACAGCCGCAAGACGCTTAAAGATAAAGATTATCGCACCATCGTCGAGGCGGCTTTGGCGGCGGAATCTGCAAACGCGTCGTTATGGGAGGTTGTCGATTCTCTAAAACTGCTGGGGGAAGACATGCTCCGTCAGCGGGAATGGGACACTGCCGTTGACATCTTCGTTAATATTTACCAGTCCATTCGACTTCGTCACGCCCGAAACGAGTCGAACGCCGCTGACGAAATTTGCCGAGACTGTATCGAAGACGTCATGCGGTTGTCGATTACGTCTTTGGATGAATCTCGCGTTAAACAGGTTGGAGACATTCTTTTCAAGGAGCTTTCCGATTCCATCGAGCTTGACGGCGTTTTGGATAAAGAGGTAATTCGCTGGATGTCCGAGGCTCCGGCAGGTCAGATTAACCGCTGGGCGGCAATGGCGTGGGATTCGCTCCACAGACGCGAACAGAGATCGACGCGCCGGTTGTGGGGAATGGTCTGTATTATCTTCTACGGTTCCAAACTTGAAGACGACACCCGGTTAAAGCTGTATCAGGAAATTGGCTGGTTCGGTCAAATCGCTCAACAGATGGCGTTAGAGCATCGGTTTGAACAGATTCCCGCTTTTTTCGATTCGGCAGACGATTACGAAGTTCTTATCGGCGTTGAACAGCTTGTGAAAATGGGCTTTTCCAAACAGGCGTTTGCACTGATGGAAAAACGGCTTTCAGAAAAGCCGTCACAGCCGCTGTCCGATTGGCTCAAAGAACATCAGCAGCAAGTGAATGCCGATCAGGAAGCGATTGAACTGGCGCAAAGAATGTTTGCCCTTCGACCGGATATAGAGTCTTATCATCGGTTAAGAAGCGAAAGTCTTCGCGCCGGCATTTGGGACGAAACGCAAGATCAGTGTCTGCTCAAGCTCAAGCAGTCCGAGCAGTACGAATTGCTCATGGATATTTTCCTGGAAGACTGGGATTTGGAACGCGCTATTTTCCTCTGGCAGGAAGATCCGACCAAGATCAGCCGTCCGCAGAGCATCCAGTTGGCTCAGATTGCAGAAGGTTCCCAGCCGATTGTTGC
>JAZQDP010000262.1:0-15717 GCA_045546875.1 Thermoguttaceae bacterium
AATCGACGCCCGCAATGGGCTGGTTGCTACCGACGGCTGGCTGGAAACCAGTTCCACCGACGCCATCGCGCTGGCGAAGAAATACGCGGCGCAGCCTTTGGCGGCTATTGTTTATACGGACATCGCAACCGACGGCATGATGAAAGGACCAAACGTCCCGGCGATGGCGGCTATGCAGGCGGCTCTGGACGTCCCAGTTGTTGCCTCGGGCGGCGTTACAACCCTTGACGATGTCTCCCAGCTCAAACGGGCAGGAATGGCGGGCGCGATTATCGGGCGCTCCCTTTATGAAGGGCGGATACTGCTCAAAGAAGCCATTGCAGTCGCGGATATTCAATAAATTTAACTTTTTTGACGATTATATAAAATAAGGTTGACTTTTGTCAGCCGCGATGAAAGCGTAAACCATGGGATTTTTCGATATTATCAAAAAGGGTCTGAAAAAGACTCAGCAGTTATTAAATACCGACATTCGCGACCTGTTCAAGTCAGAAGGGCGCTTGATTGACGACGAGTTTCTGGAAGAACTTTTCGCCAAACTGATTCGTACTGATATGGGGACAGCCGCCGCCAGTAAAATGGTTGACGACATTCGCGTCAACTATCGCGGGCGAGTCGTTCAGATGACGGATATTGTCGAACACATCAAAAAGGGCTTGAAAGAGCTTATGCGTCAGCCGGAATCGCCGATTGCGTTTGCGGAAAAAGGTCCGACGGTAATTATGTTCTGCGGCGTCAACGGATGCGGAAAAACAACGTCCATTGCCAAGCTGACACACATGCTTCGTCAACAGGGAAAAAGCGTTTTGCTGGGCGCGGCTGACACGTTTCGCGCCGCCGCAGTTGAACAACTTACCGTTTGGGCGCAGCGTTTAGGGGCGGAAATCATTACCGGAGCCGCTAATTCCGACCCGGCATCCGTCGCTCATCGGGCTACGGCAGCCGCTGTCGAAAAGGGCGTTGACGTTTGTATTATCGATACTGCCGGGCGACTCCAGACTCAAACCAATTTGATGAAAGAGCTGGAAAAGATTCGCCGCGTTATCAGCAAGATTATTCCAGACGCTCCGCATGAAACGCTGTTGGTTATTGACGCCGTTACAGGTCAAAACGGATTGTCCCAGGCAAAACATTTTTCCGAAGCGGTTCAATGCACCGGCTTGATTCTTGCCAAGCTGGACGGCACGGCTAAAGGCGGCGTTGCAGCTGCAATACGCCAGGAAATGAACTTGCCGGTTAAGTTTATCGGATTGGGCGAAAAAGCGGAAGATTTCGCTCTGTTTAATGCAGACGAATACGTCGACGCGTTATTTGATTAACATAAGGTTATACGGATTTATTTACTTTTTAGGGCATTTGACAAACAGGATGTTTCGTCAAAAAAGGTGAACAAATGAAATATAGACTCTTTATAGTTTTATCAATTATGGCAAGCATGACGTTCAACCATGATCTTGCTTTGGCTCAAAGGCGTAATCAAATCATAACGAATAACGTCTCTACAGCCGAAGAATTGCGTCAACACATTTTCAACACCGGTATTATTGGCGTCGATTCCAATGGCGCCCCGTTGTATGAAGCAGATTTCTCTAAAATGGAACCTGCAGACTGTGAAATTATCGACATTGTTGGATACCATAAATCTCAATTCATCAATCCGCGTCGTATTTCATTTGATTCGCCTTATTTTATGGAATTGTGGTCTTCTACTCCAAATGCAACTTCTACCAACCCTGTTGACTGGAATAACGCTAAACAGGTATTTGACGGTCAGAAGGGCGCTCGTTTATTCATTTCATCTTACGCAAGTTCGATAAACAACGGCGGTAAAGTATCGCCTCAATCATGGCGTCAACGTCAAGCCGCTGTTAAACCAGACAGAGGTCGAAATTACACCTTAAGTACAAGTTTGTTTAATCCACGATATTTTTCTTCTCCTAATGCAAATATGCATTTCTTCGATGAAGATAACCTGGAAACAGAAATACCATGGGACGCCCCTGAATTAAATCAGCCGGATATTGTCCCAGTTCCCTTGATGAACAACTGGTCAACTCAAGATCCCAATTTAAAACCCTTTTTGGAAATTCCTAAAATGAACTTCCAGGACGGTTCAAACTAAATATCGTTATTCTATCAGTTATTCACACTGCCCATCGTTTTAACAGACCGCTTACTGCGGTCTTTTTCGTTATTGGCAACTCTTTTAAAAGCAGGAAATTTTAATTAACATAATCCTGCAAATCGATATAAAAAGTTTATCCGAACCCCTTAACGAGAAAATAGGAAACATCCGTAAAATAAAAGATGTCAAACTTGGCAAACTTTGCGGATTCCGAAAAATTTATTCAGAAAAATGTTTATTTTCTTTTTAAAAATCACGAAAACTCTATTGATAATTCAGGCAGAAAAGCTATAATGCTTTTTAGAACTTGTCAGTAAAGATAAATTTATTTTTTTGCAACGCACAGACAACAGGAGGTCAGCCATGATGAATTACGCACAAGTTGTGTTTCAAGCAGAACAAATGGGTTGCAGTCAGGAAGACGCGCGCGTTTTTGCCAGAAAAGTTATTACGACAGCTGCTCTGTTAGCAGTTATGCCAGAAGACGTTCTTCAAACTTGGTGTGAACAAAACGGTAAACAGATTGCAGGCGTTACTCCCGTTCCAGAATGTACAAGGAATCGCGTTTTGACAGCTTTGCCAGAATTGATTGTTGGATAGATACTTTTCAAAACCTTTTTTAACTCGTCATAAAGCCTTTTCAATAAACTCATTATATTATTTTCATACATTCCTCCCCCCTAAGGGAATCCATAACTTATCCGATTCATCCCCCTGAAACGATTGGATATTTTGTATTGATGAGAATTAAGCAATCTTCCCATTAATATACGAAAGTTTGGATTCCCTTTTTTATTAGCATATCTTTACACTGTCTATTGTTTTTATTTTACCTATCTTTGCAAATATAATCAAAACAACCAAGATTTTAAAAATAAATTTAAGAAAATATTTGTAAACCCTTGACGAAATACAAAAATTGAATTATAATTATATACATACGTAAATATATTTTTTGACACACTTCATAAAGGAACATGAAGATGCCTACTAAAAAATCAACCTTCGATTTCGCATTGTGCCTTGCAACTCTGTTGACAGTAATTACTACTTTGGGTTACAGCCAACAAGTCCTTGCGGACGCAGATTCCATTTCCATTAACTTCGGTTCGCATTTCGGCGCGCCAACCGGCGGAACGCTGGGCGCGTATCCAGTCGATTGGTCGTACTGGAACAACGCGATTTCCGACTACAGCGGCATTAATGAATACACCGCGTCAGGCGCTACTCAAAATGCCTATAACAAGGCTGGAACGTTTACTTCCATGCTTAGCAGTAATGGATTCCAAACGCCAGTTACAGGTACATGGAATAGTAAAAATTCCTATCGTTACAGCGCTACGCGCCCGTCGACAGACAACAACGCGATTCTTTACTATGGATACCTGGACGACGGCGACGCTCTTAATACTATAACAATGTCAGCGCCATACTTCGCATACGATATATATTACTATCCAACGACAGACGGCAACAATTCTTTTCGCGCGGTGTCTATCGGCGGCAGCGATGTTAATACTCTGGAATACGGCGGCAACGGAACAACGACAATCCCAACGAAAAACTATTGGGGAACGCCTGTTCATGCCGACATCGACGCGCTTACCGAGGGCGTCAACTATCTGAAAGTTTCTAGTACGTACTCAAACGTGTACGTTAGAAGTCTGGGTTCTGAAAACAGCCATCGAGCCAGCTACAGCGCTTTGCAGATTGTCAACACGGCGGATTCGCAAGCGGTTGCCGTTTCCGGCGACTTTACCTGGACAGACTCCGTGTGGTCAAACGACCTGACAGGCGAAACCGACCAGCCGATCAACGCAAACGCCGTTGGATATCGTATTATTAATAACGGAACAGATGCCGCCGTCAATCTGGACGGATCTACGGTAGACTTGGGCAAAGTTAAGCTCCTGGGAACCGGTAAACTTACGTTCACAGACGGAACGGTTACTCTCGGCAAGACAGATTCGGTTTACAAATTCTCCGATTACGGCGGTCAGGTTGAACTGCCCAGCGTCGGGCAAATCGCCCCGCGAGGCGTTGTCTACTTCGATTCCAACGTAACGACGACCAATACAACCCAAACCTTATCCGCTATTCCCGGCGCCTATTTTGTCAACGGGTCAACCGTTTCGTTCGCCAGCGTTGAAAACGGCGCTATTATCGCAACGCCCACCGTTTCTTCTGTCAGCGAAGGGGCAAATTTAAACGTAACTGCCAGAATTGACGATAACGCTGTTAGAACCCTTAATTCGCTTACTTCATCAGCCGACTACGTTAACAACAACGCCCTGACCATTACCTCTGGTATGATGTATTTCAACAACAAAAACCACTGGGTTCAGGGCGGCGGCACAATTACCTCCGGATACCAAAACGCTGACGGCGATAACGACTTGTACATCTACGGCTTAGGGTCGGCAGCCGACATGAGAATTAACGCCTCCGGCATTATCGACAACCCGAACAACCCTACCGGCAAACTCAACGTGATTAAAACCGGGGCGGGAGCAGTTGGAATTACTTTTTCAACTGGTAAAACCACTTATTCAGGCAAAACGTCGGTTCTGGAAGGGACGTTATTCTTCGGTTCGGAAATCGTCAGTACAGATTTCTACGTCGCGCCCGGCGCCCGTCTCCATTTTGGCTCGTTAAGCAATAGCGGCAAAAATGACTACGGCGACCTTAACTTCACCGCAACGTCGCTGTCCGGCTACGGACGAATTGAAATCGGGCACAGTTCAACCAAAGGCTCGCTGACGCTTAACAACGTTGTCAACGACGGTTCCTGTTTCAACACGGTCTGGGCCTACGGCAAAGCGTTTACGCTCAACGATTCCCAGTTCCATACCCAGTGGCTGCACAGCACAACTAACATAACTCTCAACGGGAATTCAGAATACTACTCCAACGAATTCTGGGCAAGGGGCGCAGGCGTTCTAACCATTAACGACAATTCCAAATTTACCGCAACAACCATCTTCCAGCTAGGCACAGGCGCTGCGGCTGCATCAGCAGGAACGGTTGTTAAAGCCGTTCAAAACGGCGGCGAAGTCAACCTTGGCAACTTAGGAATTGGACATTATGGCAACTATGATGCTTCTTACGAAATGAACGCTGGCGTTCTCAACGTTGGCGACTCTGTTACAATGAACGGAACCATTGAATTTAAAGACATCTGGCTGGCGGTTTCCAGCAGCGGAACTTTCCTGCATAAAGGAGGGACGGTCAACGCCGGCGGTATTGACATGAAAACTCGAGACAACAACGCCATGATTGGTACGTATACCATGACTGGTGGAACGCTCAACTTGGGTAAACGAGGTTTCTATCGCAATGTTGAAGGAAACTACGCTATCAATCTGGAAGGAGGGACGATTACCGCCGGTTCAACAGACTTACCAGAAAGTCAGCAAGGGGACTGGTCAAGCGCTCTTAACGCCACTTTAACCGGAACTAATTCCGGCGATGCCGATACACGCGTTACATTCGCCCCGGCTGCCGGTTCCTCAATTACCTGGACAGGCGTTCTCTCAGGAGAAGGCGGTTTGATTTACGACGGCGCTGGCTCCATGACAATTCAAGCTGGCGACAACGGAAACACGTACACCGGAGGAACGCTGGTTAAGTCCGGAACGCTGTACCTGAAGGGCAATAACAAGGGATTCAGCACCGTCGGAACGGGCGAAGTCGTAATTGAATCCGGCGCGAAAATCGTAGGGCAGTCGTCCAACGTTTTCGGAAGCCGAACCATCGCAGACGGCAACGTTCCAGACGTTACTATCAACGGCGGAGATCTCGAATTCAACGGTTATCTCCACGTCAACAACATGACGCTCAACGGCGGCAAGATTACCAATACAAACAACTCGCCGGATTACGCCGGGTTGGACTTCTACGATCGCAACGCGACGATGACTGTTACAGCCGACACGACAATCAGCTCGAAGATTATCAACTCTTCAAAGCTCACTATCGACGTTGCCGAAGGGAAAACGCTGTCGCTTGACAGTCCACTGAGAAACGCCGACGGCGCAAAGTGCGAGTACCTCAAAACCGGCAAAGGCTCCATCTCCACAACCAACTGGTTTGGCGGCGGGGCGACCCTGACAATTGACGAAGGGTCTGTTATTCTGCCCAACAACTTCGGAAGCGGAAACCGAATTGCGGGTACCATGACAATCAACGAAAACGGCACGCTTATCAGCAACGCCAAAGACTCAATTGGCTACAGTACAAACGCCGGTATTTATAATATCGTCGGCGGAACGTGGCTGAAAATGGATGCCGGCAACGATACGTTGGCTAACAAGACGTTCAATTTTACCGGAGGAAAGATCACGACCTCGTACACAGACGATAACGGAAACGTTGTCGATAACAACGGAAGTTTTGACATTTTCAAAACCAACACCACGTTCAACGCCTTCGCAGCTGAGGGAGCTACGACAGACAATCCCACCGTTGCAACGGTTGACATCCGCTTAACTCTCCGCAACGATGCACCTTTTGCCATCAGCGCGGAAGAAAACTCCAAACTTGTCTTTACCAAGGAGATTTCCAACGGACCTTCCGGTCTTTACTCCATTACGAAAAACGGCGACGGCGTTGTCGAGTTCCGCGCCGCCAACACGTACACCGGCGCAACGACTATCAACGAAGGAACGCTGTTGCTGACGGAAAACGGAACCTTGGGAACCGGGGCGATTACGCTCAACGGCGGAACTCTGGAATTAGGTTACGATTCCGACAAGACTTTCACCGAAGACATTACCGGAACAGGTACGCTTGCAAAATCCGGTTCGGGTACGCTTACCATTTCTAACGCCAAATCCTATACAGGAAATACGGCTGTCAAAGAAGGCAAACTGCTCGTTTCCGGCGCTGGTACGCTTGGAACGGAACCGCGCGACATTACTGTCGCCGAAGGCGCAACGCTGGAATTCGCCGTTGACGAAGGCGACGTCAAGAAAACCGGCGCGGTTTCCGGATTGGGAACGGTTCTCAAAACCGGCGCTGGAACGCTGCAAATCAACAACGACAACTACGACGAATCCGTTCAGTCCGGCGTCATTAACGCTCAGGACGGTCGTTTGGACGTCAAAGGCGTTTACGATGGAGCCCTCGTTGTTGACGCCCCGGCGATCTTCTCGCCCGGCAATTCCGTCGGAACGTTGCAAACGGACGTATTCAAGCTCAACGCCGGCGCAACCCTGTTGATGGAACAGGACGCCACCGGCATGGACAAGCTCATTGCCAGCACGTTCGACATTGACGACGACGCGATTATTGAATTCGCGTTTACGTCGCTCCAGCCCGGCGCAACGTACGAAATCTTCAACGATCCGGAAGGCTTGGAAGGTCAGTACGCAGACGTCAATTTCTGGAGTTCGTTCCTGTCTCCCGCCGACGCCTATTACTGGAACCTGACAGTTGACGCTTTTTCCGTCTTCGCGTCTGTAGACTCCAACGCCGTACCGGAACCGTCGACTTGGGCGTTGCTGATTCTTGGCGCTGCCGGACTGCTGTACTGGCGCAAGCGAAAGTAATAGATGTAACATTTTCGGAGTAATAAATGTAACATTTTCGGAGTGCGAGAGGGAAGCGTCAGCGGAACTCTCGCTTTTTTTATAAATAGAATCGTTTCGTCCGCTGAAGATTTTTTAAAACACGAAAAACACGAAGAGAACGAAACACTCGAAAGGGATTATAAAATTTTTCGTCTTTTTCGCTTATTTCGTGTATTTCGTGTTAAAAATAGAAAAATATGCACACACACGAACATTTCATGGAACTGGCGCTATCGTTAGCAAAGCAAGGGCAGGGGGACGTCGAGCCGAATCCGATGGTCGGGGCGGTAATCGTTCACGACGGGGTCGTTCTCGGTCAGGGCTGGCACAAAAAGTTCGGCGGACCGCATGCGGAAATTGAAGCGTTTGCCGACGCAAAACGCAGCGGCGCAGACGTCCGTGGGGCGGAAATGTACGTTACGCTCGAACCGTGCTGTCATTACGGGAAAACCCCGCCGTGCGCCAAGGCGATTATTGAGTCGGGCGTCGCCAAAGTCTATATCGCCATGCGCGACCCGAACCCGAAAGTCGACGGCGGCGGCATGAAGATGCTGACCGACGCCGGAATTGAAGTCGTCTCCGGGATCTGTCAGCGTCAGGCGGAATCGCTCAACAAGCCGTTTGTAAAGTACATTACAAAGCATCGTCCGTGGGTTATTGCCAAATGGGCGCAAACGCTCGACGGGAAAATCGCCGCCCGGGACGGGTCTTCTCAATGGATTTCCAACGAAACGTCCCGCGCCGTCGTCCATAACCTTCGCAGCCGCGTCGACGCCGTTATCGTCGGGGCGGGCACGTTCCTTCACGATAACCCAACGCTCACCGCTCGGCTGCCAGAAGGGCGAGAGCCACACCGCAAAGCCGTCCGAGTCGTTTTCGGTCTGCATAAATCGACACGGCAGGAAACGGATGCTTTCTTCCAGCAGTCCAATTTATTCCAGACTAAAGGCAGTAGGCAAGAGGATATTTTTTCTCGCAACTCGCAACTCGCAACTCGCAACTCACAGTCCCTCGCCCCAGTTTGGCTGACGTGGGACGACGGCGAGATTATCGACCCGATTGCCGGCTCTGTCGTTTCCAACTCGATGGAAGACGCGTCCTTCCCGGCGCGGTTTGACCGTCTTTTAGAACGCCTTGCCGAAGCCGGCGCGACGAACGTTCTGGTTGAAGGCGGCGGACGGCTGCTGGGCGCTCTGTTCGACGCTGACGTTATTGACGAACTCCATGTCTTTATCGCCCCGCAGCTGCTATGCGGCGGCGCCGACGCCATTTCTCCCCTGATGGGCTTGGGCGCCCCATCCATGTCCCAGGCGAAAAAACTTGTCGGAATCAAAACTCAGCTTCTCGACGGAGACGTGTATATTCAAGGGAGAAGGGAATAGGGAATAGAGTGAGTTAGGAATTAGGAGTGAGGAGTTACGCAAGCGTGACATCTTGAGGCAAGCGCTTGCGCCGGGGAATGCGGCGGCTTGACGCCGCCTTGTCCAACGTCCCGCTAAAAATCTATTTCACAGCCGAAAACCTTACCGGGTCGCGGACGAAGTCCGGCGGCGAGGCGCCGCTCCCAGTCCGCGCTTCCGCGCGAGACGTATTATAATCGCTCCCGTTGGTCGCTATGTCCTGAACTCGTACTTTGACGTTGTCGATAACCATTCTGGATCGCGGACGTAAGTCCGCTAAATGAAAGAAACTGCGGCGGGCGATACGCCCGCGAACCGGGCAGAACAAAGGTTTTCTTTGACACCGGCAGTAGCCCGAGGACGGGCTACATCCAGAGGAGGTTTTCCGCTTCGTCTTTTTGGAATGCACACTTCGAACAAAGCGTAACTGCGCTCATTTCATTCGCTCCGTTACCGCCTTTCATTACTTCGTGAACATCCTCCGCGGCTCCGCGTGAGATTTTCCGGGCGCTTACGCACCCCGGCTCGCCTACCGCCTTCCATTAAGCGGCTTCACCCCGCAAATTCGCTCTCAACTTTCAATTTTCAACATTGTTGATTTTTGTAAATTATATCCCTTGCAATTCAATTTCTATTAGAGTACAATTACTAACATAAAGAGGGGACTATGTTATATCCCTAAATCGTGAGAATTTTTTGTGAGACGCATTGCGTTTTCTCGCAACTCGTCTGTCGCAACTTCCTACACACTCAACCATTAACCACTTACTAATCATCCTACTATGAAACGAAGAGACTTTGTAAAATTCCTGGCTGCCGCTGGCGTCAGTTCCCCGTTATTGATTCCTTCTTCCTGCCTTGGAAACGAAGAAAAGGCAGCGGCTTCCGAACGCGTCAACATCGGCGCGATTGGCGTTGGCGGACGCGGCGGGCAGGTGTTCCGCAGCGTGCTGGGCTGTTCCAACGCTCAGGTGGTTGCGGTCGCGGACTGCTTCAAAAGCCGTCGGGAACGCTCTGCAAAGGTCTGCGGCGGGAAAGCGTATTTTGACTTCCAGGACATTCTGGCGGATGAGTCTATTGACGCCGTTACCGTCTGCACGCCTGACCACTGACACGTCCCGATTGCTCTTTACGCTGCCCGGGCGAAGAAATCCTGCTACGTCGAAAAGCCGCTCGGCTTGACGCTGCAGCAGGTTCTGTCCTGCGAAAAGGTCTTTGCGGAAAACAAGGTTCATTTCCAGTACGGTACGCAGCAGAGATCTCAAACCAACTGTCTTATCGGCTGTGAGATGGTTCGTCAGGGAAGAATCGGCAAGATCAAGGAAATCGAAGTTTATTCTCCCAACGGAGGAACGGGCGGGAACCCGACGCCGTGTCCGATTCCGGAAGATCTTGGCGAAGACGGGTACGATCGCTGGCTCGGTCCGGCTCCGAAAGTTCCGTACTGCGCCGACCGCTGCCGCCCCAACGGGACGTACTGGATTTACGATCAGTCTATCGGATACCTCGGCGGCTGGGGCGCTCACCCGCTTGACATCATGGTTTGGGGAAGCGATGCTGACCTTTCCGGCTTGGTTACCGTTGAGGGTACTGGTAAAATCGGCGGACCGTTGTATAATACCGTTTATGACTGGGACATGAACATCATGCTCGGCGACGTCAAAGTCAAGTTTATCGCAACGAATCGAGACTCCACCAAGTTCATCGGCGAAAACGGCGACTGGATTGACGTCTACCGCGCCGGTTTGAAAGCGAGTTCGCCTGACCTGATTTCCAATCCGGACTTGAAAGAATCGTATCTGACCGTCAGCACTCACCATGCCCAAAACTTTATTGACGCCGTTCGATTCGACCGGACTCCGGTTTCCTGTCTCAAAGACGCCGTCCGAAGCGATACGATTTCGCACCTGTGCGACATCGCCGTCCGAACGAAGAGCAAAGTCGTTTGGGATCCGAAAAAACGCGAACTGGTCAACCCAACGCCGGAACAGACGGCTATGGTTTCACGACCGATGAGAGAGCCGTGGACGCTGTAAAAATTAGCAATTGTCAATTAGCAATTAGCAATTGAAAGGCAACCTTATGAACATTAAATCATTTTTGGAAAAGAAGAAAAGCGGCGAGCCGCTTACCATGCTCACCGCTTACGATTACATTCAGACTCTTTGGTGCTGCGCGGCGGGCATCGACTCGATTCTCGTCGGCGATTCCCTCGGGAACGTCGTACAGGGCAAAGGGACGACGCTGAACGTTTCTCTTGACGAAATGATTTATCATACGGAAATTGTCGCGAGAATCGCCCGACAGAAATGCGACGAGAAATCCCGCCCGGTTATCGTTGCCGACATGCCGTTTCCGTTTGGTCATACCGGCATAGAAGTTGCCGTCGCTCAGGCGGCGCGAGTTATTAAAGACACCGGCTGCGACGCCGTCAAGGTGGAAACCAGCTGGGAGGACGCCTCGTTGGTCAGCGCTCTGGTCAAAGCGGGGATCCTGGTTATGGCGCATATTGGTCTGCGACCCCAGCAAATTCTCAACCTGGGCAAGTTCTCCATTCAAAAGGCGGAAAAAGCTCTGCTCAAAGACGCTGAGGCGGTTACCGACGCCGGCGCGTTTTCCGTTGTTCTGGAATGCGTCGAAGCCGACCTGGCGGAGAAAATTACCCGTCAAGTCGCCATTCCGACTATTGGAATCGGTTCCGGCGCCGGCTGCGACGGTCAGATTCTGGTTATTACCGACGTGCTGGGCATGAATCCGGAATTCGTGCCGAAACACGCCCGGGAGTACGCCCATCTGGCTCAAACGGCAATTGACGCCATAAAAGAATACGTCTCAGACGTCAAAGAGAGAACGTTTCCGTAACAGTTGCTAATTCTGTTGCAATAATGAAGTTGATGGAAGACGGTAATGAAACGAACGGCATGAGTGCAGTTACGTTTCCAATAGAATCAAACTGGTCTCAGAAATTCCCATCGTTTACAAAACGTTAAACCATGAATCAACCAATACTCAACAGAGAATTTGACAATCAAAGCATAGAACGTTTCGAGCAGATGTTCCAAACGGGAGACTTTGATTTTAATTATCGCTCCCGTCACATAGACGGTACGGTTATTCACTACGCTGCGCTGTCAGGCTGTCAAAGCCGGATTGAGCTGCTTCTCAAACGCGGAGCAGACATTACGATAAAAGACGCCTATAACAGAACCGTCCTGCATTTCGCTGCTCAAAGCAGAAACCTGAAACTGGTTCAGTGGCTGGTTGAACAGGGCTTAAACGTCAAGAAAAAAGCCGAACTTAAAAGAACAGCGTTGCATTTCGCCGCCGAAAGCGGGAATCTGAAACTGGTTCAGTGGCTCGTCGATCAAGGGCTTGACGTCAACGCAAAAGACTATAATAAAAGTACAGTCTTGCATTTCGCCGCCGAAAGCGGGAATCTGAAGCTGGTTGAGTGGCTCGTTGACCAAGGCGCAAACGTCAATATAAAAGACTTTTTTAAAAGAACTGTTTTGCATTACGCCATCGAAAGCGAGAATCTGAAGCTGGTTCAATGGCTCGTTAAACAGGGGCTAGACGTCAAGACAATTGAAAAGGATGACGCGTCGACTCTTTTGTATTCTGTCGCGGGATGCGAGAATTTGCAATTGGTTCAGTGGCTCATTAAACAAGGGCTTGACATAAGCGTAAAAGACGAGCATGAAGAAACGTTTTTACATTTTGCCGCCATGGCGGGGAATCTGAAATTGGTTCAGTGGCTTGTTGACCGCGGCGCGAATCTCAATTCTAAAAACAAATATAAGGAAACTGTCTTGCATCTTGCTGCAGCAAGTGGAGATATGGAGCTGGTTCAATGGCTTGTTGAACAGGGACAGGATGTCAAGGCAATAGACGAGTGGAAGGAAACCGTTTTACATTCTGCCGCCGAAAGCGGAAATTTGGAACTGGTTCAATGGCTGGTCAAACAAGGCGTGGACGTTACAGCAAAAAACAAATGGAACAGGACAACCTTGCATTCCGCCGTAATTAGCGAGAATTTGGAACTGCTTCAATGGCTCATTGACCAAGGACTTGACGTCAACGAAAAAGATACTGACGGGGATTCTGTGTTACATTCGGCTGCGTTGTGCGGAGATCTGGAAATGGTTCAACTACTGGTTGAATGCGGCGCTAATATCAACGCTAAAAACAAATGGAAGGACACGGTCTTACATTATGCCATGCAAGGCGGTTGTTTAGAATTGGCTCAATGGCTCGTTGAACACGGAGCAAACATCAATGCCGTAAACAAATCGAAGTGGACCGTCTTGCATTTTGCCGTCCAACATGGACGATTGAATTTGAATTTGATTAAATGGCTCGTCGAACAAGGCGCAGACGTCAACGCAAAAGACGAATACGGACGGACGATCTTGAAACTTATTCCCGTAAAAGGGAACGTGAGATTGGTTAAATGGCTAAAAGCTCATGGCGCAAAATAGGGAGTAGGCAGTAGGCAATAGGGGGGGAAGACGCGAAACATAGCGTCGAATTGACTGTCTTTTGCTTCTTTTAATCTGGTTCGCCTTCGGAGAACTGCATAATTCCGTTCGCTAGGCTCAACGTTCGCTTCGCTCACGCCCACGGGTTTACACCCGGGCTGCGCCTAAATATTCGCTCCATTACCGCCTTTCAAGCAATTTTACCCCTCCATTCCCTCTATTTTCTCAAAATTTTTAATTTTTTCCAAAAATATTTCGTTTTACCGCTTTAAAATTGCCAAATCTAGTGTATAATATTTTTAATGTAGAAAAACGATATTCCATTTTGCCCCGGGCGTACCGCCGCAAAAGTCATTTTAATAACCGTTTACCTGTTTTACCCAAATAGAAGGAGTAAAATAATGGCTAATTCTAAAGACTGTTCATTCTGCCCCCCCCCCGCATTTTAACACGTGGCGTTTTACAGTTGACAATTTTAATAGTTGTCGCTTTTTTTGGCGTTCTCGCCATTTCTCAACCTGCAGTTGCAGATCTTTTGCTTTTCGAAAACTTCCAGATTCCCGGCAAGGACAATGTAAAGTTCAACTTAGATGGTTACGGGGCAGGCTTTGGTTTTTCTGGAATGTGGACAGCAACCGGCAAAATTCAAGTTTTTACGGATAATACGGGTAATCGTGCTTTAGCAGATAATATTTCCATCAAAAATGCCAAGACGCCAACAGGCTACTATTATTTCTTGGAAAATGCAAATAATAACTGGACTACTTACACCGCTACTCGTAATCTGTCTAACGGCATTAATTTTTCAGATCCTGGCGAATATTATCTTTGCTTTAATTCGGTTGAATATTCAGGCCGTGGTAATCCATCTAATACGCTTCAAACTATTGGTATCGTCAGCAGTTCCACATCGGAGCTTATTGAAACTGGAATGCGATTTAATGGAAAAGAAACTATAACGACAGGTACAGCAACTAGTCAAAATCATAGTTTAGCTGAGAACATATTCTCTGGCAGCATTCAATATACGATTATTGAAAAAATTACTGTAACAAACGGCAGTGAAAACAACGTGGTTATCAGCGTTAAAGCGTTTCAGAACAGTGAGGGTGTTCCAACCAATTTGACAGAACTTGCTGAAATTACCTGGGACATTCAAAAAACTATAACAACGTCTGCTGTATATGACCAGCTTAAAATTAGTGTACAATCAAATCATTGGGGAGATATTAGTTCTATTCGATTTGGCACGTCTTATGGCGACGTAACCGGCTTTTTAGACGATCCGCAAGCGGGAACGTTTACGGGGTTGGCACAGCGGAGCATTGGTCTGAACTTTACAGGACAGAACGCGTCCGGCGATTCAGAAAAAGCGCTGGCAACGTCTGATTTCGCCGGGGCGGACGGGTACGTTCAAGCGTTGTGGAATAACATTCGCGAAACAACGACTACGGGCGTTCCGTATTCCATGCTGGACTCGGTCGGCTCGATGGAATATTACAAAAATCAATCCGGTTATATGACAGTTGGATATACCAGCGAATCTCAAACTCTGGATTCTTTAGCGGGAACGGACGCCAACAGCGCTTTGATGTCCGGGCACGCTAACGGGGCAACTCAAGTTACATTGGGCGCTATTCCATACGACTATTACGACGTTGTCGTCTACATGGGAGATAACGCCGATTCAACGGGTCAGTATTGGATTACGGATTCAGAAGGGAACAAGATTTCCGATACAATCTCCGCCGTTTCCGGCGCCTTTGACGGAACCTGGACGCAGGTTAAAAGTTCCGGCGACAGCGGCAATTACTACGTCTTCCGCGGCTTGACAACGCCGTCCATGATTTTGAGCTCGGCTGACGGACCGATCAATGCGGTTCAAATTGTCGGGCATAATTCGACAATGTATCTGGCTGACGGCGACTGGTCAAGTGAACTGACAGTAGACGGCGTTGCGTATCAAGGCGTTCAATTTGATTCCCAAACCAGCGCTGACGTCAAAACCGCCAGCCATGCCGCGGGAATAGTTTTGAACGACAACGCGACGTTCCAGGTTGGAAACGGGTATACGCTGACCCAATCTGCGCCGATTACAGGAACGGGAAGTCGGATCGTAGCCATGTCGTTCTGTGAGCCAAGGA
>JAZQDP010000263.1:0-13227 GCA_045546875.1 Thermoguttaceae bacterium
CTCCCCCCCCCTTGTTTTAATTGGTATTATCTGCTATTATATGTTACGGTATAGTTCTATGAACGATACCGTTTCGTCCGAAATGAAATTGAGAGTCGAAAGCCTCGGCTCCTATAGAACGTAGCTCGAACAAATTAATCTTAATACAAATTACGACCCGGCGTTGCCGGTTTTTGGGATGATTGATTTGTCAGGCGAAGCGTTCCTGTCTTGATATATATACGTATAATCTTGATGGGAACGCTGACCCTGCTTTATTGTATCCCAGCCCCGTCGTAAGGGTGTATTATGCAGTAGACAGGCAATCAGCGCTCCCATTTTTCATTTCTTGTGTTTCATTACTTCTAAAATAAGGAGTCAGACATGTTCTGTAGAAACTGTGGAAGTGAAGTTCAAGGATTTGCAGTTGCTTGCATGAAGTGCGGATGTAACCCTAATACTGGGAAAGCGTTTTGCCCCAATTGCGGCGCTCACGTCAATGAAAATCAGGTTGTTTGTGTTAAATGTGGCGGAGCTTTGACTACGGTCAATAAGCCGGCTAGCTCGAAGAAAACAAAATCAAAGAAGGATAGAGTGACAGCAGGAGTGCTGGCGATTCTCTTGGGAGGATTGGGAATTCATCAGTTTTACCTCGGTAATACGGTTTCTGGTATTCTTCACATTTTGGTTGTTATAGGTACTTGTGGAATGGGAGGGATCATTCCTCTCATTGAAGGGATTATATACCTATCCAAGAGTGACGAAGATTTTGACGAAACCTACGTCCAAAACAAGCGCGGTTGGTTTTAAAGAAAACGCGGTTTAATATCCCCGTTGCGTCGTCCATTTCCGCCTGAAATTTCCCGATTTCAGGCGGCGTTTTTTTAAAATGTTTTTGAATATGAGTAATAGCGGTTTTAATTTTGTTACAGAAACAAAACAGAAAAAGTTAAAAATTTTTCAAAAAATCGACAATTTCTAAAAATAGACGCTTGAAAAAAATAGAATACAGGATATAATACGTAACATAATAGATGGTATTGGAAAATTTAAGTTTCCTTTTTAAGAACATCCCTTACTATATTGGTTTTTAATATTATGACAAATAACAGTTCGTCTGAAAATTGGTATTATTATAATAATAATCAGAAGCTGGGACCTGTTTCGGGGCAAGACATAAAGCGTTTAGCTGCGACTGGTGAGATTACTCCTCAGACCATTATTGAACATAATGGCAAACAAGGTCAAGCTGAAAACGTTAAAGGATTGACTTTTATACCGACCCCGGTCGCAGCTTCAAGTCCCGACTCTGGTGATTTTCAACCGCCATCAGTACCTGATTTTTCTACCGTGGGCGATTCATCGACTCACGATATAACTTTAAATCCTGACTCTAATGTTTTTCAATCTCAGTCAGCGCCTGATTTTTCTTCAGTGGCTGATAGTAATGAAAAAACCAGAAAACCCAAAAATCGCCATAGACCGGACGATGAGATAACATACCATATCAGTCCTTTGGGTATTGCTTCTCTTGTTCTTGGCATTTGCGCTTGTATTCTAGCTAGTATACCACTTACCGCAGTGATGGCTAGGAATACTGCAATTATCGGCATTGTTATAGCTGCGATTGCTTTTGGCGTTTCAAAGCTAGAACCTCATAAAACATCAATGTCATTTCCGCTTGCAGGAGGAATTATCTGTACTATAGCTGTTATTTTTGCACTTTACATGATTTATTGGACTGAAAAAAATTTGCTCAACAAATTCCCTCGTTTAGATTTTAATAGCTCTATTTCAAATCCAGATAATTATGTTTTGACGCAATATCCCGCGCCCATACGCCAAGATAGAAAATCAGACGAGTCATAAACTCGTTCCCGGATAACGGTTCTGAGTAAATCATCTGACGTCGCCTGAAATAATATTTCAGGCGGCGTTTTTTATTTGTGTTATAAAGGGCGTACGTAAAAATCTTGTAAAAACAGGCAAGAAGAGAAGCTGAACCGTGTCCCGAAAGGGACGCCATTTCTATAACCGTCAACTTTAGTCTACGGGACGGCGCAGCCTACTCTAAAAAAGCCCTCCTAATCGAGTCAACCTCTTTTTCTTCCTCCCAGCCCCCAAAGGCGCAGGGGGGAAGAAGGGTATTTGTCAATGTTTTTATTGATTTACTCGCTCACCCGGCGGCTGACGCCCGCCGGTTATAGAGACGTCGCCCCTTCGTGCTGGAAATCCCTTCCGTTCGCCTAAGCTTTCATTTTCTTTGCGAACTTTGCGTGAGATATTATAAACGTTCGCCAGACGGCGAATGCGTAATTCCGTTCGCTTTGCGAACTCCATTACCGCTTTCCAATCTAATCATTCACCCGGTTTTTTGGGCTATGACAAACATTTTTCGCGGGGCTGAGAAAGGCGGCGCCCGTGCGAGGCAGGGAGTCGCAGCAGTTCTCAGATTATTATAAACGTCAAGCGCCGATTACCGGGAAGAACTTTTGTTATTCAATAATCCTGTCAGGGTCGAAGTCGGCAAAAGAGCCTTGCAGGATAATTGCGTTGGCAATCGCGTATTCTTTGCAATGCGACATCGTAATCTGGAAATCCGAAAGATTTTTTTCACGCGCAATTTCCAGAACCCGTCCGCCAATAGCGACAATCGGCTTGCCTGAAAGCAAATTGCGAATCTCCAGATCGCGCCATTTTATCCGGTCGGCATAGCCGGTTCCTAACGCTTTAAGAATCGCTTCTTTCGCGCTCCATCGAGCCGCGTAGTTCTCCACTCCGTTTTTATGCCCTTCGCAATAACGAATCTCCAAATCCGTAAACGTGAGACGTTTAAACGAATCGCCATGCCGGGCAAGCATATCCGCTATGCGTGAGATTTCCGTTATATCCGTACCAATTCCGTAGATATTCATGGTTTGTATTCAATGATAAAAAAGTTGCGAGTTGCGAGAAACGAAAGCTATACATCAACTCGCTACTCGTAACTCGCTACTCGCAACTACAATCCGTTGTCCCAAACAATTGTATTGATTACTAACGCTGCGCTCGAGTAACGGCGGCAGATTTCCACTGGTTTCTTGTCGCCGGCAAAACGGGGGCGTAAGCGTCGCCGCCAGCGTTAACCGCAGCCTGAGAGGAGACAACTTCGTCCGAGACGATTACAGCTCCTGGAGGCAACTGTTTCATTACATCGGCTGGAATGTTGGCGTTGCTGGGTTGAGATGGAGCGTAGGTTCTCTGAACCGGTTGCTGATATTGAATTTGCTGAATTGTATCGCTTGGGGATTTAGCCGCGCGGTACGGGGTGGCTCCATTGACGCCTGCCTGACGATTGCAATTTCTGCAGTTTGAAGTCGTCGTTCCGGGAGCGGGAGCGGGGGTCGGTTTAATAACCTGTGGACGTCCGGGGGCAGGGCGGGGGCCGGGACCAGGGGCGGCGGAATCCATAATAACTTCGCCGTCCATGCCGCCTTCGTAAATCATGCCGTCGCCGTATCCGAATCCACCGTCACAGCTTGAGCAGCCGGTGTTGCAGCCGATATATCCTCGGCACGCAGTTGCGCCGCACGGTCGAGAAGAGCATGGTCCAGCGTAGCTGTTAAAGCAGCATGGATCCGGGCAGGGCGGGTCGCTCCATTCACCCCAGTAAATCTGACTGCAACCGGTGTTGGGCCAATGACCAGCCGCGCACATCCAAAGCTGTTCGACCGCTCGGAACGGAATCGAAACAATCGTCAGCAATGGGCAACATGGGTATCCGTAATAACTTCCAAAGCCAGCTCCGCAGTAGTTTGGACCGCAGGCAGGACCGCAAACCGGTCCGCAACCGCCGCCAACTCCGCACGGGGTAAACAGGTCGCTCGACGTTGCCGCCGTTGCGGGGCAGGAATCGCAAGCTCCGCCGTAAGGAGCGTAACCGCCATAGTAGCCACACGGTCCAAAGCAGGCGCAACCAGTCAGTAAAGACGCAATACTGACAATAGCCGTCAATGTAATAATTCGTTTCATAATGGATAACCTCTTTCTTTTGGGACGTGAACGGTTTCTTCTGCAACGTTCACAAACGGATTAAAAATTCTATTTGGTTTATTGGTTTCTCGCAGCAAGAGGAACCAATAAATCTTATCGTCCTCATAATCCTAAAAATTGAGAAAATCATTAAAAAAATTAAAATTTTATTACTTTGCCCAGATTAACACAAAGTGGCGGTCGTTGGGAGGGACGCTAAAAGAGTGAGATTACAGTCAGAATCACGCTTACACCTGTTCACCGTTCCCAATTTCAAGATAATTTTCAAAATTTTTGATAAATTATTGATGTCTCCCTCGACTTTTATTAAAGATTGCTTTATAATAGACGTCAAAATGGTTTAATGATTTAATATAGCAATAATTTACGCAAGTATTTTTGACAAATTATAGCATTACACAATTTAGGAGTATAACTGTATGAAACGTCTTATTTCGCTGTTTGTTCTCGCAACGGCGGTCCTTTCGTCCTTTTCGGTACAGGGCGAAGAAACGCCGCGATATTTAGGCCCGTGTTCGATTTGTCAAAGTTCAGACGGCGCTTTCCTGTTTGTTGTTAATATGGACGGCAAGTCCGTAAGCAAAGTTGATTTGGCTGGAAAGAGCGTTGCCGCAGAATTCCCCACGCCTGCGACGCCAACCGGGATTGCCATATCCAAAGACGACAAAACGCTTTACGTAACCGTTACCCGTCCAGAAGGCGAGTTGCTGGTCATGTCGGCAGAAAACGGCGCGGTAGAAAAAGCAATTGCCGTTGGACACACGCCTTGTTCTCCCTGCTTAACTCCAGACGGAAAACGCGTTTACGTCTGCAACCAGTTCAACAATAACGTTTCCGTCGTTGACTTGGAACAGGGCAAAGAAATCGCCAAGGTTCCCGTGGTTCGAGAACCGGTTTCCTGCGACATCACGCCAGACGGCAAAACGGTTTTTGTTGCCAACTTTATTCCTAACGATCGCGCTGACGGCTACGACGTCGCGTCTGAAATCGGCGTTATCGACACCGCAACCAATACCGCTACGTCCATTCGTCTGATTAACGGCTGCTCGTCCGTTCATGAAATTCGCGTCTCGCCAGACGGCAAATACGCTTACGCGACCAATATTCTGGCTCGCTACCAAATGCCAACCACTCAGGTGGAACGCGGCTGGATGAACACCAACGCCCTGGCGGTCATTGACGTCGAAGCCAAAAAGCTGGTTAACGTCGTTCTTCTGGACGACATCGACCTTGGCGCCGCCAACCCGTACGGAATCGCGTTCACGCCAGATTCCAAAACGCTGCTGGTAACTCATTCCGGAACTTCTGAAATGAGCATTATCGATAACGAAAAGATGCTGGAAAAGCTCTTGGCTATGCCGGAAAAGACCACGGAAAATGCGGGTATTTACACAGCGGCAACGGCGGCGGACGTTCCCAACGACCTTTCGTTTTTGGTCGGCATGAGAAATCGCGTCCGACTTAAGGGCGTTGCGCCTCGTTCAATTGTCGTTGTTGACAACAAAGCGTACACGCCGCTGTATTTCTCGGACGAAATCGACATTGTCAACTTACGCTCCAAACGTTGCACTGGTAAAATCGCTTTAGGTCCGGAACTGGAAATGACGAAAGCCCGCAAAGGTCAGATGTTCTTCGGCGACGCCTCGCTGTGCTTCCAGCAATGGCAGTCTTGCGCGACTTGCCATCCCAACGCCCGCGTTGACGCCCTCAACTGGGACTTGATGAACGACGGCATGGGCAACCCGAAAAACGCCAAGTCGCTCTTCCGTTCAGACAAAACCCCGCCGACCATGATTTCCGGCATCCGTCCAGACCATCACGCCTGCGTCCGCAAAGGCATTCAGTTTATCCAGTTTGCCGTCAGACCGGAAGAGGACGCGCAGTGCATTGACGAATTCATCGAAAAAATGGAAGCCGTTCCCAGCCCGTACCTGGTTGACGGCAAGCTGTCCGAAAAAGCCCTGAAAGGCAAAGAAGTGTTCAAAAAAGCCAAGTGCGACGTCTGCCACGGCGGAGAATACTTTACCGACATGCAAATGCACAACGTCAAAACCCGCGCAGAATTCGACCAGAGAGACGATTGGGACACGCCCACTCTGCTGGAAGTCTGGAGAACGGCGCCGTATCTTCACGACGGTCGATACGTTACCATGAAAGAACTGTTCGTTGACGGAAAGCACGAACTGCAAGACGTTCAGCTTACCGAAGAAGAAATTGACGCTCTTTGCGAATACGTGCTGTCGCTGTAACTCGTTCTGTTTAGTTCAATAAAAAAACAACGGCTAGGAATTTGTTCTGCTTTCCTTGCCGTTGTTTTCTTTTTAGATTGGGGAAAATCCCCTTCTGCTACCACGCATATTCTAACGAAACGGTTAAGCCCTGCATAAATTCGGTTGTATCGTTATCGATTGCGTATCTGTCGTTGACGCCCTGAACCAGCTGGCTTGTTGCCTGGGCAACGCCTGTAACCCACATAACGTTATACTGGAAACGACCTGTCCAATGCCTGGTAAACTTGTAATCTGCCCACACGCCGATGTCGGCAAGACCTGCCAGTTGACCTTCGTAGGCTTTAATTCCGGCAGCTCTGAAATTTCTATCGCAACAGTTGTACAACGGAGCGACTTTCCAGTTTACGCCCCAGTTCCACAAACAGTGTTTGTCAACCAGTTCGCCTCCAACCTGGAATCCGATCATGTTGTTATCGACATCGCAATCCACATAGAGACCCTCGGTAATGTTCGAGAGAGTTCCCAAATCGTTCTGTCGGAAAAATCGGAAACCAACAAGCATATCCCAGCTCCAACCCTGACGACATTGTCTTTGAACGCGTCCGTTGGGCAGGTAAACCATGCGGTCGTGGAGAGTTCCTCGGGGTTGAACTCTTAAATTGAGTTCAAACGAATGCACTCTGGAAACGACTTTGTATCCCATTTCATCAACGACAGGTTCGTCATCTTGATCTCTGCCGTAAAACAGGTATCTGTTTTCCAAACTCCATTCGTTAAGTCCCCAGTATTCAAATTCTAAAAAGAAATTGATGTTTCTGGCGTTGCGCCCTAAATATCGAGTTGCTTTAATATCCAAGCCGGGAGCAATGTCAAATGACTGATCCTTTTCAACCGCGTACCCCTCAATCGTTTTAACATTGCTAACCATACCCAGTACGTTTGGAATGGAACCGAGATGTTCCGGGGAGTCTCGATGCAGGATTTTCATTCCAACTTCAATTTGCCATAATTTCGGATTTCCATAACCGCCGCCGCAAAGCTGACAGCCGGGGCTGTTGAGAATGGTGTCTCCCGCCGCGCCTTTCGGTCCAGAGGGCTGTAAAACGCGTGGATCTATTTTTTCCGGACCGCTGTTAGGCATCGCGCCCATCGGTTGAGGAAGCGTTCCGGGAGAATATTCGTCTAAATCGTATTTCGGATTTCCGTAACGATCTGTCGTTCTAACGTAATAATCGCCGCGCTTTTCAAATGGTCCTCTGGGGTTAATGGCAACCGACGAATCCTGCACGTAATTATTTGTTTCGGCTGGTACATCGCTAACAGTTTCTGCGGTAGCGCCATAACCTGTAGCAACTGGCGCAGACGTTTGCGCTACACTGGCTGGTGGAGAACTATAATCATAATATACGCCGCCTGCTTGCGGAATAGCCGGGACGCCAGAGACGCCTTGCCCAAAACTAACAGCGCCACAGCCAATAAACGCTACTGCAAATACTACAATCGGCATTTTTAGAGCTGCAGCGGCAACGCGCTTATACCATTGGATCACTGATTTCACGGTTTATCCTCCATAATAAATTGTCTGCTGGCAATCTGATTGCTTTCCCAATGCAGACAACCGTCAAATTAAATTCATCTGGATATAAAAATCCAGTTCTATAAATGTTACATCGACATTTTAACGTCCAGAAAATAGAAATATCCCTAAATAATTTCAAAAAACCTCTCGCTTTACCTCAAAAAGACGTTGTTAAAGATTTGCTATGTTACCTATGTTTAACACTTCTCTTATTTTTACTCTCGGCTAAAATTTGGACGCCAGCAAGAATAGGTTTAAAAAACCCGCGCCCTGATACTGGATTTTTCGTTGAAACATGATATAATATTAATAGAGTAGTTTTAAAGTTAAACCTTTTGCGGTTTGATTATCATAAAAACAGACGTTTCAATAAACGTTCGCCCTATATTTTTTATTTATTCCCACTTCATATTATTATGGCTATAAATTATAACGACTTATGCCCTGG
This sequence comes from Thermoguttaceae bacterium, assembly GCA_045546875.1. Lineage (GTDB taxonomy): Bacteria > Planctomycetota > Planctomycetia > Pirellulales > Thermoguttaceae > RUG11551. Next base: position 8,270 of record JAZQDP010000263.1, read on the forward strand.
CGGCACAGGTAAAAAAATTCGAGATTGTGGGTGCGGCAACCTCGACGATTATCAGACAGTTCAAAAGATGCTTGAGGGTTATCAGCTTGCCGCTGCGCTCAACTATATTAACGCAGCTCTGGACAAAAACCCCAACCGTCCGTGTATGCTCATTGCCAAGTGCGACGCTCTGTTCCTCAAACATCTCAAAGAAACAAAAGACGGCAAAGAATCTCCGCTGGATTTGTGGCGTCAAGCGGTGGAAGATTTTTATTCCAAGTTCCCGGAAAACCCGTTGGCTTTGGGTTGGAAGAGTTTTGCCTGCGCGCTGGAAAACGATGTCGAATCGTCTTTTGATTATCTTGAAAAATGCTTCATTCATCATTTTCCTGAAATGAATCCAAGTGGCATGCTCAACGCTTTGGAAGCGTTAGCTCATTTGGAATTGACAGACAACAATTTTCCCTCAGCCATTTTTTTGACGCAGCTTCGACTGACGTTTTTGTCTCAAATCGAATCCTCGTATGATTATGAACCAACGCTTCAGAGACAAATGCGACTGCTTAGCAGAAACGACGTCCCGTTGGCTTTCCGGCAAAGCTACGTCTTGCTGCAAACGAACAGCCGTGGCGCGGTAAACGCAGAATTCACCGCCGCTCTGGAACTGGTTTCTACATTCCATTGGTTAGAATCGGCTCAGGCGTTTGAAAAAATCGCCGCCAGCGACCCAACGGAATTCAATGCCGCTTATAATTCCGCAATCATGTATTTGCACCGCGGTAAAAAAGCGGATGCGGTTCGAATGTTCAAGATTTACGCCGAGCGTCAGCCTGAGCCGAACCACAAAGCCAACGCCTTGTCGATAGCGTTGTTGTTGACCGATTCGCCATTCCAGGATAATATGCCCATGTCTGACATCCAATACACCGTAACGGATCAGGATAAAATGACAGAGGCTTTGATTAGTTCCCCCTACATTCAGTATCAGCAACTGCCGCCCAACAGCAATTTCGACGGTCCGCCGCCGCTGTTTTTCGGTATGCTGCTTGATCAGCCCATGCCCAAAACATGGTCTGACGACCTGACTTTTGAAGACATACCCATTGTTACCGGCATGGTTGTTTTATGGGGTAAAAGAACAGACCGGGAAGCCATTTTGGAATTCACCAATATTCTTGACTGCGATCGGGAACACATTTCAGAATTGATCAAGGAATCCTTTGCGGACTGCGTTACAGGCGAACCAATGTCCGTTCTGGTCGATCAACCGTCTATTACCATCGATTCGTTCAATCGGGAACAGATATATCCCAACAACACTCCGGCAGAAAAAGAAAGCCAATTACGACAGGAACATCTTAACGACCTGCTTATCAACTGCTGGTCCAATTTACCGCTTGGCGTTTTAGGCTCCTCGGTTCGTCAGGCGGCTGCCGACCCGGAAAAACGCTTTATGGCGTATGCCGTCATTATCACGTTAAAGCAATTGCTTGGCTCTGCCAGCCGCCTGTTTGATTTTGACAAACTGTACAGCGCCATCAATCTGCCGGCTCTTCCCGTATTGAAGGTCGGGTCTGACGACTTGCCCACCCTTCTTCCGTGCCTGTATGACGCTGTCGATCTGAAATCGCTGCCCGACAAAGATCTGGCGTTCATGTACGCTCAGTACAATCCGTACGGTATTGACAGTTTCATGACAAAAATCTCCAAGGAGATTATCAGCCGAGACAATCTGTCGGTCAATCTTCGAAAAACGGCGTATATCAAACTGTGCCTGGCGTCTAAGGAGAACTATCAGGAATACCTGCAAAAAGGAAAAGAATTTTGCAAAGTAAACAACGTTTCTGATTCGTTCTTTGACATCCTTGAACTTAACGCTTTGCCTGACACTGGCGCCGTTATCGAAGTGGAAAACAAGATGCAAGAGATTTACAAAGATCACAAAGACGAACCAGAGGCTATGCAAGCGCTGATGAATTTCCTTCAACGGATGCAGCAAACGGCAGAAGCGTACTCTCAACTTAAGTCTGCCGGCGGTCAAGACGCCGCCGCGCCAAGCCCCATTTTGGATTCCAACTCGTTACAAGGTTTGAATCCCGGTCCCGCGCCTGCCGAACCAGAGGAAAAGAAGAGTTCCATCTGGCTGCCGGATTGACGATTCGGAATTTGAACTTGCTTTTTGAAAACTGGGGCAGGTAAGCCCTCGGTAAACGAGAGAAGACAACAGGCAGTAGTTTAATCTCTACTGTCTATTCCCTGCAATCTGCATATTAAACATTTACTTCGCGCAATTTTTATAAATTATGAAAATAGGATTAGCTGGATATTCCGGTTCCGGAAAGAGTACGTTGTTTCATTGGCTTACCGGCATCGCGCCGGATTTGGCGCTGTCACACAAGGAGCAGTCGGCAATGGTTCCGATTCCTGACAAGCGTTTCGCGCCTTTATGCGAACTTTACAAGCCGAAAAAGGTAACGCACGCCAATCTGGAACTGGTTGACACGCCTGGCTTAAACCGCAACCACGAAGGCGCGCCCGCAATTTTAGCCCACATTCGCGAAGCCGACTGCCTCGTCCTGGTCGTTGGAGCGTTTGACAAGTCTGACCCCTTGCAAGACTACAACTCCTTTACAGAAGACCTTCTTCTGGCTGACATGGAGGTTGTTTCTAACCGCCTGGAACGACTCGATGCGCAGTTAAAACGCCCGCTTCAAAAGCCGGAAAAAGAAAAGCTGCAATTTGAACAGTCGGTTTTACAAAAAGTTTTGGCGGGGCTGGAAAACGAAAAGGCGGTGTCGCTGGACGACATGACAGAAGACGAACAGAAATGCACTCGCGCGTTCCGTCTGTTCAGCGAAAAGCCCAGAATGGTTGTCGTCAATTGCGGCGACGACGAGTCCGACTTGCACAAATACGACAACAGCATCGACGGCGTCAAGGTTTTTGCCGCGCCCATTTCCCTTCAGCGCGAACTGGACGAAATGGAGCCGGAAGAAAGTCAGGCTCTTATTGAGGAAATGGGGCTTCAGACGGCGGACAAAGACGAACTGGTTCGGCTCATGCTCGACGAATCCGGTCAGATGACGTTCTTCACTGCCGGAGAACCGGAAGTGAGAACCTGGATTCTCAAAAAGGGCGGCACCGCTCTCGACGCCGCGGCAAGCATTCACACCGACCTGGCGCGCGGCTTTATCCGAGCGGAAGTCATGACCGTTGACGACCTCTTGGCGGCTGGCAGCGAACGCGAAGTTAAAGCCCGAAATCAGCTCCGTCAGGAACCCAAAGGATACGTCGTCAAAGACGGCGACATCCTGCTAATTCGGTTTAACGTGTAGGAGAATTCCTGTTTGCAGGGAACGCTCAAAAAATGGCAAACCGGGGTGCGTAAGTCCCCGGAAGATATAAAACGTCGTGTAATTATGTAGTTCGCAGAAGGCAAACTTTCTTGATCGCGGACAATGTCCGCGTCCAAGAGACGTTTTTGTTCAGATTTCCGCACCCTGTCGGCACGGTTATATACATTTCCCCCTTTCAGGGCTGTACTTGTAAACGAACACTCCCAGCAATTCCCAGAACACTCCCAGCAATTCCCAGAATATTCCCAGCAATTCCCAGAACATTCCCAGCAATTCCCCGGATCTATCTTGCCGGAATAGCTTTCTTATTATTCCGGTATTTTCAAATCTTTCTTAAAGCCGTATCGGGGGTTGCGAAAGTCAAAATCGGAATCTGACAACGGCACGTTTGGAACGATATTGGTATACGTAAACTCTTCCTGAATGGTAACTTCGCCCGTGCGGTCGGGCCAGTTATAGCTCACAAACCGAACCGGGATTTGGTACTGGTTGTCAATAAAGACCTGAGCTTTATAAAAAGGAAAGACGTCTGATTTCTTTTCGTGAGTAATTTGAATTACCGTACACGGTCGATTGTCAATTGCAGCGTTTTCGATAAATACAATTTTGCAGTCCGGGAACCGTTCTGCCGAATAGGCAACGTCCAGAAGCTGATCCATCATGCTGGCAATTCCCATCTCTTTTAAGGAGTGGTTCGACTCCTTTTTCGCCAGCTGGCTGTCGAGTTCAATCGCTCTGGTAATGTGCGCCAGGGCAGGGCGAAATCCGCCTTTGGTAACGATCATTCGTCCGTTATTCTGTCCTTCGACGTACACCATTTCTCGACCGACCACGTCGTCCGGCGCGATATATTTCAGATAAACGCTAAATGGATCCGCTCGAAACATCATCTGCGCCCGGCGCGCGTCTTGAAGTTCGCCCTCGACGGTTTCTCTCATCGTTACGACGCAAATATACGTCCCAAACGTGCGATTGAGAGTTTCGTATCGATCTCGAGCCGCGTTAATCATTTTCTCGTAAGCTTCCCATTGATCTTTAGGCACCGGCAAACCCACGGTTTTATAAGCTAGAGCGCTCTTCATTGAATTGCTTATGGGACGTTTTACCGTATAGTCTACGGGATTTGAATTGTCCAAAATGCTGTGTTTTTGGGCAAACAGCGCCCCTGTCGTTATAGAAACGACTATTATAAAAAGGACGGCAATAATTATTAGTTGTTTTCTCATGGCGTTATATCTGGGTATTATTGCAGAGAACTTTAAGGCTCTATTTCTCTATATCATATTTTAATATTAATTATGAAAAAGTAAAGATTAAATCGAATATATTTTTAAAAATGATTAAAGCGATTTTACACATAATAACAATTATAGTGATTATAACGATTTTAACGAGAGGCGTTTTAGAAGCGCTTGGGGGTATGAACGCTGGAGGCGCGCTCAATCCTGGGTGGCGAAAATAAGTAAGATTGGAACGCCAAAAAAGAAAACGACAGCAAGCCGTCCCACTCCAAATCGTTCGCCGGGACGGCGAATGCGTAATTCCGTTCGCTTCGAGAACTGCATTACCGCCTTCCATTCCCCGTTGCACCCTAAATTTGTCCCCGTTAACAACTTTTTCTCT